>DASVUA010000159.1:0-7152 GCA_036387295.1 Thermoanaerobaculia bacterium
CCCCCGCCGCTCCACAAGTACGACGGCGCGGTGATGGTCGTGCGCGATTGCCGATCACCTCGAATCCCACGCTCACCAACTTCACACGGGCATCTCGCCGACGTACACGCTTTGCGGGCGGATGAGTCTTCCGACGCGGCGCTGCTCGAAGCAGTGCGCGGTCCAGCCGGCGACGCGGCTGATGGCGAAGGTGGGGGTGAAGAGCGGCACTTCGAGGCCGAGGCCGTGGAGAAGGAGCGCCGTGTAGAACTCGACGTTCGTCTGCAGTTTGCGGCCGGGCTTGTGCTCTTCGAGCACGCGCAGCGCGATCTCTTCGACGCCGCGGGCGAGCTCGTAGAGATGCAGATCGCCGGCGCGGGTGAACATCCGCGCGGCGGCGGCGGAGAGGACGTCGGCGCGAGGGTCGCGCACTTTGTAGACGCGATGGCCGAAGCCCATCAGCCGTTCGCCGGCGGCGACTTTCCTGCGCAGCACATCCTCCGCGCGGGCGACGTCGCCGATCTCGAAGACCATGTCGAGCGCGGGGCCGGGCGCGCCGCCGTGCAGCGGCCCTTTCAGCGCGCCGACCGCGCCGGTGATGGCGGAGACGAAGTCGGATCCGGTCGAGGCGATGACGCGCGCGGTGAAGGTCGACGCGTTCAGGCCGTGATCGACGACGGTGTTGAGGTACGTCTCGAGCCCGCGCACGAGCTCCGCGTGCGGCTCGTGGCCGGTGAGCATGTACAGGTAGTTCGCCGCGAAGCCGAGGTCGTCGCGTGGCTCGAGCGGCTCGCGGCCGTGCAGCAGGCGCCAGTACGACGCGACAATCGTGGGGAACGAGCCGACCAGCAACTGCGCGGCTTCGCCGTCCGTTCCGGCCGACAGCGTTCCCGCCGCCATACGCAACGCGTCCATCGCGTCGACGCCTCGTTCCGCGGCGCTGCGCAGCACGAGTTTCGTCGATGCCGGCAGCGGCGCCACCTTCACGCTGCCGGTGAAGCCGGCCACGCCCCAGAGCAACTCGACGGTCTGTTCAAAGGAGCCGGAAAGCTCTTCCACGCGGAAGCCGCCGATGACGAGCTCCCCCCGTTCTCCATCCACCATGCTGAGCCGCGTCTCCGCGGCGACGATTCCTTCAAGTCCGCTGTTCATGTTCCGAAAGTTACGTTCTATTCACATGAGCGTCAACATTGATCGTATAATCAACACATGTCCCGAAAGACCGAGTGGATCGACGCTCGTCAGGCCACGAAGCTCCTCGCCGTGAGCCGCGCCACGCTGTACGCCTACGTGAGCCGCGGGCATGTGCGCTCGGAGCCGACGCCGGGAAAGCCGCGCGAGCGGCGGTACGCGCGCGAGGACGTGGAGCGGCTCCGCGTGCGCGCCGAGGAGCGCCGCAATCCGGAGAAAGCGGCGGCCCACGCGCTGCGCTGGGGCGTGCCGATCCTCGAGTCGGCCATCACGCTGATCGCCGACGGCCACATCTACTATCGAGGCCATGACGTCGCCGAGCTGGCGCGCACGCGATCGCTCGAAGAGGTGGCGGCGCTCATCTGGACCGGCTCGTTCTCGGCCGACATCTTCGACACGCCGCTGCATGTCGTCTCGGGCAACCCGAGCTCGGCGAATCTACCGTTCATCAATCGCGCGCAGTCGGTGCTGCCGCTCGTCGCGGCGCGCGATCCGCTCGCGTTCGATCTCCGCCCGCGCAACGTCGCGCAGACCGGCTGGCGTATCGTCAATCTGTTGACCAGTGTCGCCGCCGAATCGCAGAAGCTCGAGGCGACGGTCGAGGAAACGCTTGCGCATGCCTGGGTGCCAAAGTCGAAGCATGCGCCGGCGATCATCCGCGCTGCGCTGATCGCCTGCGCCGATCATGAGCTGAACGTCTCGGCGTTCACCGCGCGCTGCGTGGCCTCGGCGTCTTCGAATCCGTACGGCGTCGTGCTCGCCGGCCTCGCCGCGCTCGAAGGGACGAAACATGGCGGCGCCACCGCCCGCGTCGCCGCGATCTGGGACGAACTGCGACGCAAGCGCGAGCTCGAATCGGCGCTCGCCGAACGCCTGCGCCGCGGCGAGACGATCGAAGGCTTCGGCCATCCTTTGTATCCGGACGGCGATCCGCGCGCGCTGCTGCTGCTCGACATGCTCCCGCCGAAATCGAAAGAGCTGGCCTTCGCCCGCACCGCCATCGCCGCCGCCGGCCGCGTCCTGGGCGAGCCGCCGACGCTCGATTTCGCACTCGTGGCCGTGGAACGTGCGCTCGCCCTCCCCTCCGGCGCCGCGCTGACGCTCTTCGCCATCGGCCGCACCATCGGCTGGATCGCTCACGCCATCGAGCAATACGCCCAAGACGCGATGATCAGGCCGCGCGCCAAGTACGTCGGCGAAAAACCAACCCTGCCCCGCTAGGGAAATCGCCTCACTGCACGAGCCGTTTGAACGCTGGTTCTTCGCGGAATGCGTCGAAGTCTTTGTCTCGCTGCGCCTGTGCTTTCAGTTTTGGATTGAGCGTGAGCGCGCGCTGGAGCGCTTCGAGGGCTTCGGGGCGTTTGCCGGCGGCGAGGCGGATGACGGCGAGGTCGTAGAGCACTTCGGGGACGGTGGCGCCGAGGAGCGCGGCGCGCTCCTGCGCGGCGAGCGCGGCGTCGAAACGCTTCTCGGTGAACGCGGTCCAGGCGATGTTCCAAGCGTAGTTCATCTCGGCGTAATCGAGCAGGCGTCCGAGCTCTTTGAACGGCTCGGGATGATCGTCGACGCGGATGTCGATCGCGCGGTCGTTGCCGCCGTTGAAGCCGGCGCCTTCCTTCACCACCAGCAGCGACGCCGATTGCCGCCCGCGTGAATCGCCGCCCGCCGCGTCACCTGCGAGCATCGCCGCCCACATCCGCCGCGCGAGCGTTCCTTTCGTTTCGAGGAACGCCTTTTCCATCGCCACGACCACCGCTTCGCCGGTGAGGATGTTCCCCTGCACGGCGTAGTTCGGGCCGCTGCGGCCGCCAGCCCACGACGTGCAATCGGGTCCCGTGTACGAGACTGAAGAGCCGTCGCGCCCGACGAGGCCGACCTGCCGCGAGGAGGCGTTGGCATCGCCGCGCAGCAGGACCTTCAACACCTCTTCAGCCGTTGCGCCGCGCGCAAGCAGCTCCAGCCCGCGCGGCCCGTACGTGACGTTCGCATTCGCCTGCGTCGCGACCACACCGGCCGCCGAGCTCGCGTACGGCACGACGCTTCCGACGCTGAAGAAGCGCGACGCAACCGCGACTCCGATCTCCCCGGTTTGCGGATCGCGCGCAACGATGGAGAAGGTCGCCTGCGCCGGAAGGGCGGCGAGAAGAAACGCGAAGAATGCGAAGAGTTTGCGCATCGCGCGATTGTATGGCGTCGCCGCTCGGCTTCCTCCGCGACGCGCGAGTTCAGTTTGGAGTGCGGCGGCGTCAGCCGCCGCTTTCCTATGGCGCGGTAGAAAGCGGCGGCTTTGCCGCCGCACTCCAAACTAAGGCGGCTTTTCGCGAGATTGGAGTGCGGCGAGTTGCGCGCGACCGCACTTCTGATGTCACCGGCCTAGCGCGCTGACGTGCTCGAAGTACTTGACGAAGGCGACGATGCCGCCGGAGGCCTGGCGCCAGTCGTAGTTTTCGTTCGGGGCGTGGTAGCCGTGTTCAGGCAGCGAGAGGCCGAGGAACATGACCGGCGTTTTGAGAACCTGCTCCATCGAGATCACGGCGCCGATCGAGCCCCCTTCGCGAACGAAGACCGGCTCGCGTCCGAACGCGAACTTCATCGCGTCTTTGATCGCGTCGGCGAGCGGGCCTGTGGTCGGCGCTTTGTACGGCCACATCTGGTTCTCGATCTCGATCTTCACGTCCGGGCTGCGCTGCTTGACGAACTCGCGGACGAGTTTCTGGATCGTCTTCGGGTTCTGATTCGCGACGAGCCTGCACGAGATCTTTACCTCTGCTTTCGGCGGGATCACGGTTTTGATCCCAGGGCCGGTGTAGCCGCCGACGAGACCATGCACTTCGAACGTGGGCATGGCCCAGATGCGCTTCATCACATCGATCGGGTCGTCGCTGCGGAGCGACTTGAACATGTGATCTTTCTTGAAGCCTTTGATCGTGAAGCCTGACGCGGCGAAATCGGCCAGCTCGCGTTTCGTCGGCAGCTCGACGTCGTCGTAGAAGCCTTTGATCTTCACCTTGCCGGTGCGCGCGTCGTACATCTCGGAAACGAGCTGCATCAATTCGCCGATCGGATTCCGCGCCGCGCCGCCGGTGACGCCCGAGTGCTGATCGGTCTTGCCCGTCTCGAGCGTGAGCGTGAAGCCTTGCAGGCCGCGCAACCCGGCCGGGCAGGCGGGGCGCTCGCGCGAGACCCAGATCGTGTCGGAGACGAGCATGTGATCGGTGGCGAGCTCTTTCGCGTACTGCTTGATCGCGCTCTCGAAGTTCGGCGAGCCGATTTCTTCTTCGAACTCCCACAGCACGTTCATGTTCAGCGGAATGCCCGCTTCGCGCGCCGCGCGGATGCCCCAGAGCGCGCTGAGCGCGGGGCCTTTGTCGTCGGTCGTGCCGCGGCCGAAGTAGCGATCGCCTTCTTTCGTGAAGGTGAACGGATCGCTGTTCCACGGCTCTGTTTCACGCGAGGCGGGCTGCACGTCCATGTGGTTGTAGACGGTGAGCGTCGGGGCGTTCGCGCTGCTGCGGAAGCGGCCATGGACGATCGGGTGGCCTTTCGTTTCGAGCACCGTCGCCTCACCGCCGAACTGCTGCACGAGCGCGACCGCCTCTTCGGCGCAGCGGCGGATGTCGCCGGCGCGGCTCGGGTCGGCGGAAACGGTGGGGATCTCGACGAACTGCTTCAGCGTTTCTTCGAAGCGACCGCGCTCGCCTTCTGCCCACGCTGCGAGCGTCTTCTTATCTGTTTTCATGCGGGCGAATCCTATTGCAACACCTCGGCCGGTGGCGTGGTGATCGCGCGCCGGTCGCGCGCGTCGAGCTAGTGGTCGTAGCTGAGGAGCCGCGTCACTTTCCAGCCGCCGTTCTGCTTCTGCCACACCTGGACGAACTGGAAGACGCCGCAGTCGTCTTTGCCGTTCTCGACGTGGCAGAAACGATGCGCGCCGACTTCGATCGCGCCGTAGTTGCCGATCGGGTAAACCTCGAGCGAGCCGGGGATCAGCTCGCGGCGAATGCCGTCGTTGCGCGCGAAGATCGAGCTGAGGCCCTTCACCACCTGATCGCGCGTCAGGAGGCCGTCTTTGTCGTGGTAGAACTCGAGCTTCTCGTCGAAGAACGTTCCGAGCTTCTCCGCGTCGTGCGCGTTGTACGCGGCGAACATCTCCGCATCGAGCTTCGCGATCTCGTCGTGAAGCGCTGATTTCTTCGCGCTGTCATCCGCGAGAGCGCTTCCGGCGACGAACAAACAGAAAAGCACCGCTGCAATCGTTTTCATGCAGCGGTGCTACGCGAACGCGGCCGCGCGGGTTTCAGCTCACCAGCCGACCGCGACGCCGGCGAGGCGCGGATCGCTCGCCCCCATCCGGATGCCGCTCGCGGGATCGATCATCACGCCCTGCGCGTCGCCGATGTCCGACGGCGCGTTGCGGCTGATGCCGCGGATCGCGCGGAACTTGTGGCCCATCGTTTCGAGCATCTTTCGCGTGTCGGGATTGAAGCCGAACGCTTCCCAGAAAACATGGTCCGGATTCCACTGGTGATGAAAGCGGGGTGCGTCGATCGCCTGCTGCAGGTCCATGCCGAAGTCGACGACGTTCAGGATGACGTGCAGCACGGTGTTGATGATGGTGGGGCCGCCGGGGCTGCCGATCGCGAAGAACGGCTTGCCGTCTTTCAGCACGATGGTGGGCGTCATCGAGGAGAGGGGACGCTTCTTCGGCTGAATCGCGTTCGCTTCTCCTTGAATGAGGCCGTAGTCGTTCGCGACGCCGACTTTCGAGGTGAAGTCGTCCATCTCGTTGTTGAGCAGCACGCCGGTGCCGCGCGCGGTGACGCCGGAGCCGTAGCTGTCGTTGAGCGTGTAGGTGTTGGTGACGATGTTGCCGTCGCGATCGACGATCGTGAAATGCGTCGTGTCGGGCGATTCGTATGGCGCCGGATTGCCGGCGCCCACTTCGGCGCTCGTCGACGCGCGGAGAGGGTCGATCGATTTGCGCCGCTCGGCGGCGAACTTCGGATCGATGAGCGCATTCACCGGCACGCTGACGAAATCGGTGTCGCCGAGAAACTTTGCCCGATCGGCGAACGCGCGGCGCATCACTTCCAGCACGGTGTGCGTGTACTGCGCAGACTGAAAACCCATGCTCCCGAGGTCATACGCCTCGAGCATGTTGAGCATCTCGAGAAGCGCGATGCCGCCGGACGACGGCGGCGGCATGGTGATGATCTCGTGGCCGCGGTACGTGCCGCGCAGCGGTTTGCGAATGGTCGGCTCGTAGGTGCGCAGATCTTCGAGCGTGAGGATGCCGCCGTTCGCTTTCATGTCGGCGGCGATCATTCGCGCGGTCTGCCCTTCATAGAAATCGCGCGGGTTCGCTTTGATGCGCGCGAGCACGGCCGCGAGCTCGGGCTGCACGAGCGTGTCGCCCATTTCGTAGAACTTGCCGTCGCGCTGATAGATGCGGCGGCTTTCCGCAAACGCGCTCATCTTGTCGATCGTGCTCTTGAGGCGGAGGCTGCGCGAGAGCGTGTAGTGCACTTCGAAGCCTTCGGCCGCGAGCTTGCGCGCCGGTTCGACGAGCTCTGCCCACTTCAGTTTGCCGTGGCGTTTGTGCGCGAGCTGCAGGCCGGCGACGGTGCCGGGGACACCGACCGCTTTGTAGCCTTCGGTCGAAAGGCCGGGGACGACTTTGCCCTGCGCGTCGAGGTACATGTCGCGCGTGGCGGCGAGCGGCGCGCGCTCGCGATAGTCGATCGCTTCGGTCGTGCCGTCTGCTTTGCGCAGGAGCATGAATCCGCCGCCGCCGAGGTTGCCGGCGGAGGGCCAGGTGACGGCGAGCGCGAGGCCGACCGCAACGGCCGCGTCGACGGCATTGCCGCCTTTGCGCATGACGTCCGCACCGATGCGCGACGCGATTTCCGAAGTCGACGCGACCATGACGTGACGCGCGCGCACCGGCTCTTTCGAGGCCGCGAGCAGGGGAGTCGTGAGGAC
>DASVUA010000160.1:0-3055 GCA_036387295.1 Thermoanaerobaculia bacterium
ACGAGCGATCTCATCGCGCTCCGCGCGCTCAATCCTTCCGGCCTCGGCGCGGAAGCGGTGCCGGCCGATCTCGATCAGACGGTCCTCGGCGAGATGGACATCGCCCGTCAGGTCGCGCTCAAAGGCATCGACTCCACCGGCCGCATCACGCATCTCTCCGGCTCGAATCTGCCGGTCGTGGTCATGGCCGTGCCGGTGAAAGAAGGAGAAGCGACCATCGGCGCAATCGTGGGGCTGGTCAGTCTCCGCCGCATCGTCGACCGCATCCGCGATGAAGGAAAAGGCGACGTCGCCGCGTTCCTCGTCGATCGCGACGGCCGCGTGCTGATGCACAGCGAGCCGGCCATCGACGTGCAGCATCCGAACTTTTCGCACCTCAAGCTGGTCAGGGAGTTCGCAAAAGCGAGCGTTCCGCTGCGCCTCACGCAGTCGTACGACGACAAGGGAGTGAAGCTCCTCGGCACGATCGCGCCGGCGCCGCCGAATGTCGGCGTCATCGTGCAGAAGCCGGAAAGCCGCGCGTTCGCCTCGGTCGACGAAATGATCCGCTCGACGGTGCAGTGGGTCGCGATCGCGCTCGCGCTGGCGATCATCGCGTCGATTCTCTTCGCCTCCGGAATCGCGCGCCCGATCCGCCTCCTCACCGACCGCAGCCGCGAGATCGCGCAAGGCAATTACCAGCAGCGCGTCGAGCTGAAGACGCACACCGAGATCGGCGAGCTGGCCGAGAACTTCAACATCATGTCGCAGTCGATCGAGGAAGCGATCGCGCAGCTGAAAAAAGCGGCGCACGAGAATCACCTCCTCTTCCTCAACGCGGTGCGCATGCTCGCCGCCGCGATCGACGCGAAAGATCCGTACACGCGCGGCCATTCGGAGCGCGTCGCGCGTTACTCGATCGGCATCGGCAAGAACCTCAGCCTGCCGGAAGCGGAGATGCGCAACCTGCGCGTGTCCGCGCTTCTCCACGACGTCGGCAAGATCGGCATCGACGATCGCATCCTGCGCAAGCCGGGCGCGCTTTCGGAAGACGAGTTCGAAGTGATGAAGCAGCATCCGGCCAAAGGCGCCGCAATCATGAGCGGCGTGGCGCAGCTCATCGACATCGTTCCGGGAATGAAGTATCACCACGAGAAATGGAGCGGCGGCGGTTACCCCGACGGCCTGGAAGGCGAGCAGATTCCGATGCAGGCGCGCATCGTGGCGATCGCCGACACGTTCGACGCGATGACGACCAATCGCCCGTACCAGAAGGCGATGGAGCTCAATTACGTCGTCGAGAAGATCAAGAGCTTCGCCGGGTCGCGTTTCGATCCGCGGGTGGTCGAGGCCTTCGTGACGGCGGTGAAGCGCGGCGACATCCAGATCGAAGAGCAAGTGCGAGGCGCTGCCTGACGCGGCTCGCGGCGCTGTTCCTCGTTGCCTTGCCGCTCTTCGCCGCGTCGCCGCGAGCGGCGTGCGATCGCAGCGTGATGTACATCATGCAAGGCAATTACGACGCGGCACTGCGGCAGCTCGAAGGAGCGAAGACGTCGGGCGCGTCGCCTGCCGAAGTGGAAAATCTCCGCGGCCTGGCGCTGCTGCTCGACGGCGATGCGCACAAGGCAATCGCGAGCTTCGATCGTGCGCTCGAACTGACGCCGGCGCTGCAGCCGGCGCGCTTCAATCGCGCGCTGGCGTTTCTTCGCGCGAACGACAACGCGAGGGCGGCGTCCGATCTCGCTCAGATTTTTGCGGACGAGCACTCCCCGCTTCGCGCCGACGCGGCGTATCACCTCGGCATCGCCTACGATCGCCTCGGCCGCGCGGACGACGCCGAAACGGCGCTCGACAACGCATTGAAGCTCGATGCGAAGCTCGACGCCGCGCTGCTGTACGTCGGCATGCTGCGCGAGCGGCGCGGCGATTTGCAAGGTGCCGGCCGCGCGTATCTCGATTATCTCGGCCGCTATCCGAAGTCGACCGCGGCGATGCTGCGCCTCGGCATGTCGGCGCACAAGGCGGGACGGGTGGACGTGGCGAAAACCTATCTGCAGAAGGTCGTCAGCGCCGCGCCGAATTCGGCCGACGCGGTGAAAGCGCGCAAGTTTCTGGTGATGTGGGAGTGATGACGTGTTTCGACTGATCCTCGACGAGATGCTCGTGAAAACGCACGGTGCGCTCGCCGCCCTGTTCGTCGATTACGAAGGAGAGACCGTCGCCCTCACCTGCGACCGCGATCTCTCCGATCACGCCCTGCGCGTCCTCGGCGCGTATCAGGTCGTCTACTTCGACCGCCTGCGGGCGATCTGCTCGCGCGTCAGCGATGGCTCGCCGCACCGCTTCAAGATCGAGTTCGATGCGATGAGCGTC
Organism: Thermoanaerobaculia bacterium; assembly: GCA_036387295.1. GTDB lineage: Bacteria > Acidobacteriota > Thermoanaerobaculia > Gp7-AA8 > Gp7-AA8 > QHVT01. The sequence goes on from DASVUA010000160.1 coordinate 2,353, forward strand.
CTCAGTTGGGACGTGAAGGACGGCTATTCGATCGTGCTGCTCGTCGACGGCAGCGTCAACGAAGGGCTGGCGTGGCGCGGCTTGCAGAAGTGCCGCGAACGATTGCTCGAGGAGATGTAGCGTGGGGACGTTCGTTTCGAATCTGCAGGTCCGCGTGGGAGCGGAGGGCGCCGCCGCGGCGCGCGAGCGCTTGCGCACAGCGATCCTCGGCTATGCGGCGTCGCATGAACTGCACGCATGCCCGAAAGAAGAGGCGGATCGCTCGTTCGCGATCCTCACCTCCGAACGCTGGCTGACGCTGCTCGACGATGCGCTCGACGCGCAGGACGTGAAAGCATTCGAACAGCTCGGCACCGCCCTCGGCCTGCCATGCATCGCGGTGCTCGTGCACGACGGAGACACGCTCATGACGCGCGGCTTCGGCGGAAAACGCGAGCGCTGGAAGAAAGTCGAGCCGGGCGAAGAGGCGCTCGACGCGGCGGTGCTCGAGCATGGCTGGGATCGCGAGCACGCGTGGCTCTCGTTCCGCTATCTCGACGATGCGCCCGCGGCCGAGGTGCTGCACTTTCGTGAGAAAAACCCGCCGGCGTGGCGGCGCAAAGCCGCCGGCCCGCCGATGTTCGAGAAGCCACGCTTCTCGAACACGAGCGGGTTGCGCTTTGCCGTCGGAGAACGCGTCGACGGCGACATGACCTTCACGCTC
>DASVUA010000161.1:0-4609 GCA_036387295.1 Thermoanaerobaculia bacterium
TAGCCCGCCGGCTATTCGATCGCTCGGCGGGCTAAGAGCCCGCCGCTCCACCTCGAGAGCGCTGAGCGAGGTCACACTGCATCCCGATTGCAATCACCCGCCCGAGGGAGACGCACGTGTACCGCTATTTACGCTACGTTCCGAAGAATCGACTGAGCCGCGCGATCGGGCGGCTCGTGCATGCGCGGCTGCCGCGGCCGATCGCACGCATGCTCGTTCATCGCTTCGCCAGGGCGTATCAGATCGACGTCGCCGCCGCGGGCAAAGAGCTGCACGAATATCCCTCCATCGGCCACTTTTTCATTCGCGATCTGCGTGAAGGACTGCGGCCGATCGAAAGCAGTTTCGTCAGCCCGGTCGATGGCGTGCTGCGCAACTTCGGCAAGGTCGCGAACGGACGCCTCGAGCAGATCAAAGGGAAGACGTACACCGTCGCCCGCTTCCTCGGCGATGAAGGTCATGCGCGGCGCTTCGAGCACGGCGCGTTCTTCAACATGTACCTCTCGCCGCAGGACTACCATCACGTCCACTCCCCCGTCGGCGGCCGCATCGTCCGCAGCGTGCACATCCCCGGCATGCTCTGGCCGGTCAACGACTGGTCTCTGGCCAACATCGACGAGCTCTTCTCCATCAACGAACGCGTCGTGACCTACATCGAATGCGACCTCGGCCTGGTGGCGGTCGTGATGATCGGCGCCACCAACGTCGGCAAGATCTCGGTCGTCTACGATTCGTTCATCTCCAACACTGCACGGACGAAAGAGACCGCGGTCCGCGACTACAACCCTACGATTCCCATCGCAGCCGGCGATCGCCTCGGCACGTTCCACATGGGCTCGAGCGTCGTCGTCCTCCTCGAGCCCGGCCGGATCGACCTCACGCGCGTCCGACTCGAAGCGGGAAAAAAAGTGCAGTACGGCGCCGCGATCCTGCATCGCTGACCGAGGAAGAGCGCGCTGTACACGTTTCTCCCCGCTCTGCGTATCAGCAGGCAACGGAGACGAAACGACCATGCGCGTGACTACTCGAACCATCCTGATCCTGACCCTGACGATCGCCGGAGCCATCTCCGCTCAGGAAACGGCAACGCCCGGCCCGAGCTCGCCTGCCGAGGAACGGTCGGCCAGCACCGCCGCGAAATCGACCACCGATGAAGAGACATCCACCGCCGAGACGGCAAGGACGAGCACCAGTCGGGAAGCGGCATCCGGCGACGATGCGACCGCCGAAAGCACGGAACAGCCGGTCAACGCCGCAGGGGTTCGCGCCGAATTCACCAGCCTCCTCAGCCAGGGACCACCCGAGGTCGCGACCATTCTCACGCTCGATCCGACGTTGCTCTCCGACGCCGCGTTCATGGGGCGTTATCCGCGCCTCGCGCAGTTCGTCGCGGAACATCCGGAAGTGCGTCATCACCCGCGCTATTACCTCAGCGCCTTCGAGGAAAGGCCGATTCCGCGGGACAGCGAGCTCGAAGAGATCCTCGAGCCGTTCGTGATTCTCGCCGTCTTCACGCTCATCGCCGTCGCGCTGTCGTGGCTGGTGCGCACGATCATCGAACAGAAACGGTGGAACCGCCTTTCGCGCACGCAGTGCGAGGTGCACAACAAGATCCTCGACCGCTTCGGCACGAGCGCGGAGGTGCTCGACTACATCCGCACCCCCGCGGGATCGAAGTTCCTCGAATCGGCGCCGATCCCGCTGCACACCGAACCCGTATCGCGCGGCACCGCCATGCCGCGCGTGGTCTGGACGATTCAGATCGGCGTCATCGTCGCGGCCGCGGCTCTCGGGATGCTGCTCGTCAGCCTTCGCTTCTCCGATGAAACGGGCAACGGACTGTTCGCGCTCGGCGTGATCGCGCTCTTCATCGGCCTCGGCTTCACCGGCTCGGCCGCGGTGTCGATCTTCCTCTCGCGCCGCCTCGGCATGTTCGACGTGCCGCCGGCAGGCGAGCAGGCGAATGACAGCGGAGTCATGAAATGATCTCCGACATGAGCCTGCAGCTCGTGATCCATTCGACCGCCGAGAGCCGCGATGTCGACACGCCAGTCTCGGTGATGGACGAAGACGACTTTCGCGCGTTTTACGAACGGACGGCGCGGCCGCTCTGGTCGTATCTCTCGCGGATCACCGGCAGCACGCAGGAAGCCGACGACGCACTGCAGGAGGCGTACTACCGCTTCTACCGCGCCGGCGCGCGGCACGCCGACGACGCGCACCGCCGCAACTCGCTCTTTCAGATCGCCACGAACGTCGTGCGTGATTCTGCACGCCGCGCAAAACGTCATCAGGACGTGCCGCTGGAAGAAGAACACGACGGCGGCCTGACGCCGCTGCGGAGTCACTCGCCCGCGCCGGAACGGCAGGCCGAGATCCGCACCGATCTCTCCCGCGCGCTCGTGCAGCTCGAGCCGATCCAGCGCGAGATGTTGTGGCTCGCATACGCGCAAGGGGCGTCGCACGAAGAGATCGCCGACATCCTCGGCCTGCGCGCCGTCAGCATCCGTACGCTCCTCCTCCGCGCGCGCCGCAAGCTCGCCGGCATTCTCGGCGGTGGCGCGCGAAACGCATCGCCGGAGGTGCCGCGATGAGCCACGAGATCTGTCACCGCGAACACGAACTGCTCGACGCGCTCGGCCGCGGCTACGTCGGGGCCGAGCTCGAGCAGCATGTAGTCTCGTGCGAGGCATGCAGCGAGCTGCGGCTCGTCGCCGGCGCGCTCCTCGACGACCGCGCCGACGCCATCGTCAACGCACCGATTCCCTCCGCCGGCACGATGTGGTGGCGCATGCAGCTTCGGCTGCGGCAGGAAGCGGAAGCCACCGCGCGCAAGTCGCTGCTCATCGGGCAGGGGGCCACGCTCGCCATTGCGCTCGCCCTCGTCGTCACCTTCTTCGGCGCCGATCTCGCGTTCGAAGTGCGCGGGCTCATCGCCACGGTCCGCCTCAGCACTCCGCTCCTCATCGCCGTCGCCACCTGGAGCCTCGCCGCACCGATCGCCAGCTGGGTCGCGATTCGCCAGAAATGACTTCGAAGGACGCGCGTATGTGCGCGCGTCCTTCGCTCCCGTATGCTGCGCGGGTGAAATACGCGAGCGCGGCCTTTTCGCTCCTTCTGTTCGCCTGCACCTCTGCGGTTCCTCCGCGGCAGCCCTTCACGATGAACTACGACACGCCGACCGACGCGGCACTGCAGCAGCGGCTCGAAGCGATCGACGCGCGGCTCCGCGCGAAGCACGGGATGACGACGGAACAGACCGCGGTCGGAGTGCTCGACCTCCGCGCTCCACGCGTTGCGATGATCCATCCCGACCGGATCGAATACGCCGCCAGCGTCGCCAAGATCGGAATCCTGCTCGCCTACTTTGAACTGCATCCTGAAGCGGCGTCGTCGCTCGATGCGCAGACCGCACACGAGCTCGGCCTGATGGTCAAAGCGTCGAGCAACGAAATGGCGGCGAAGTATTCGCGCGCGATGGGGCTGCGCGAGATCCAGCAGATCCTCAATCGCTACGGCTTCTACGACGCGACGCGCGGAGGCGGCATCTGGGTCGGCAAACATTACGGGCCGAACAGCGAGCGGATCGGCGATCCGGTCGCCGATCACTCGCACGCCGCGACCGTGCGGCAACTCCTCCGCTTTTACTGGATGCTCGACAACGGACAGCTCGTCTCGCCCGCCGCGTCGAAGACGATGCGCGAGCTCTTTCTCTCCCCCGCCATCCCGCACGACGACCATAAATTCGTCAAAGGGCTCGCCGGGCGCGATGTCGTGATCCTGCGCAAATGGGGCTCGTGGGAAAACTGGCTGCACGACAGCGCGATCATCGAAGGTGCAGGCCGCCGTTATGTGCTGGTCGCGCTGACGCAGCATCCCGCGGGCGACACGTATCTCGAAGAGCTGGCGCGCGAAGTGGACGACCTGATGAGCCACGACGCACGCCGCTGAAGCGCGCCGAAATTTTCACTGCACGCAAAACGGTACGGCGAGGCGGATGCGCGCTTTTCCGGCCGGTCTATTCCATTTCTCGCGACGCCGCGTTGTGACCGATAGCGTACCGACTGTCACTGCAGTTTGCGTATTCTGTAAACGAGCGCCCGGTCCGTTTGCGGGCTTCCACGCAGTGACGAGAGGAGCCCCCATGCGACATCGTGAAGTCCTCATCATCGACGACGACGAAACGACGCGGCACTTGCTCGAGAGCATGCTTTCGCGCAGCGGTCTGACCGTGCTCTGCGCGACCGACGGCGACGACGCGCTCGATCTGCTCAACCTGCACGACGTCGACGTGATCCTGCTCGATCTCATGATGCCGCGCTGCGACGGCGGCGCGTTTCTCGAGCGCCTCACCGCACAACGCCCCGCGCTCGTATCGCGCGTGATCATCTGCTCCGCCACCGGCTCCCGCTCCTTCGCCATCGGTGCCCATCACATCTGGGCCGAGCTCGAAAAACCGCTGCAGATGAACCAGCTCACCGACACGATCCTCAACTGCATCGCCGCCGAAACACAGACGGTTACCGCTCGCCCCGCATTGCACCCGTTTTTCTAGTGGAGCGGCGGGCTTTAGCCCGCCGAGCAATCGTCGGCGGGCTAAAGCCCGCCG
>DASVUA010000162.1:0-2607 GCA_036387295.1 Thermoanaerobaculia bacterium
CGAGAGCTCGGAGCGCAGCGCGTCGATCTCACGGTGGTACAGATCGGCCGCGACCCAGCGCGCAAGCAGGCATGCGTCGCCTGTGACGGCGGCGGTGACGTTCGGGTTGCCGTCGCGGTCTCCACCGATCCACGAGCCGAATCGGATCGGTGCGGCGTCGAGCGGCAACGCGCGCTTGGTGTGCGTGCGCAGCGCGTCGTCGAGCGCCCGCAGGTAACGCGGCAGCGCGTCCCACACGGTCTGCTCGAAAATGAACAGGCCGCCCTTCACTTCATCGAGCGGTGTGGGCCGCGTGTGACGCACTTCGTCGGTCTCCCACGCCGAGGTGATCTCGCGCCGCAGTTCATCGACGATCTCTTTTTGTTCGGGAATGGTGAGGTCGCCGCGATCGCGGCGCGCGAGCAGTTCCGCGATGCGCGTGTATTTCTGGAGCAGCGTGCGCCGCACGACTTCGGTGGGATGCGCGGTCAATACGAGCTCGATCTGCAACGCCGTGACGCTATCGAACAGCTGCTCTTCGCTGATCCCTTTCGCGCGCAACCGCGGCAGGACTTCATCGAACGAGCCGGGCTGAGGCCGCGCATCTGCCTGACGCTGATATTCGCGACGCCGCCGCACGCGATGATGCTGCTCTGCGACGTTCGCGAGACTCAAAAAGTGCGCGAACGCACGCGCCACCGGCAAGGCCTCGGACGTCGGATGCTCCGCCAGCAGATCGGCCAGCAGATGAAAATCGTCGACGTTCCCCGCACGCCCGCTCTTGGCGAGAGCACGCACCCGCTCGACCATCTGGAAGAGCGCCTCCCCCTCCTGAGCCCGCAGCGTCTGCCCGAGGAGATCGCCAAGCAGATGAACGTCGTCGCGAAGAGGCTGGTCCGAAAGCTCACGCATCCGCCGGAGTGTAGGACGTTCAGGCCGTCCGCGGTGCGAACGTTCGCGGAATGGGGGCTGTATGTTTGGTGGAGCGGCGGGCTCTTAGCCCGCCGAGCAATCGATCGCTCGGCGGGCTAAGAGCCCGCCGCTCCACCAGACTGAGGCGCACGCTACGGCAACCGCCGAAGGCGCGTTCTTGCGCGTATTTCCGCCCCGCTTCTGACGACGTTAGCCGAGGACGCGGTCGAGCCGTGCGGTGCGCGCCGGAACGGCTTTCATGTATTTGTCGGTCTCGCGCAGTTCGTCGATGAGGCCGGCCTGCATCCGCTTCACATTGACGGCGCCGCCGTTGTACAGCGCGGCCGTCCACGCCGGCAGATGTTCCTCGGGGACGCCGAGCTCGCGCGCTTGCTGCTGCTTCGTGCCGAGGTGCGCGGCGAGGAATTCCGCCATTTCGACAGGGGAGAAACGCGCGTCGAGCGTACGCCCGAGGTATTCGCCCGCCTCGTAAGGGCGATTCTGGATCACCGTGTCAGGCGTCTGCCCGAAATGCGCGCGCAGCAGTGCGTCACGCTTCGTGCTCAGCTCTTTCGCATATTTCGCCCAGCCGTTTCGCTGCAGGTTGCGGAGGTACGTGTAATCGCCCTGCACGCGTTTGTGGAACGCCTTCGTTTCCACGGGCGGCGCGCCGTCTTCGATCAATTTCTGCAACTCTTCCAGCGTGGCGAGATTGTGCGCATCACCCTCGGCGATTTTGCGGAAAAACGTCTCGTTTGCGACAGGACGGAGCGCTTCGAGCTCGTCCATCCCTTCCTGGCGGAGCTTGATCGCCTCGGTCACGAGCTTCGCGGCGCGCTCCCGGTTCGCGGGCGTGTTTTTCTCGAGCAGCGGCGTGGCGACCGTGAGCGCGTCGCCCAGCGGTTTTTTCATGATGAAGGCGCGTGTGCCGGTGAGGTAGTCGGTGGTGACGAACACCTTTCCGTTCAACCCCTCGGACAAATACGCAGAAGGCGTCGCCTGCGCCAGGCCGGCCGCTCCGGCAGGCGATACCGCAAGCACTTTGCCCCGCGTCTCCGACCAGGCGATGGAAAGAAGAAACGTGGGAGGCAGCGGAAGCGGCTGCTTTTCGGCGAGATCGGCAATCACTTCGACCAGCTGGCGCGGATTGCGCGTTTTCCAACGCGCCATTTCGTTCGCCAGCCTGGCGCGCTCATCGTTGTCAAAACGGACGAGCGCCGTCGAGTCGACGACACGCGCCACGCGTGCCGTTTTCATGGCGGGCGCAATCGGTTGCGGCAGCACCACCGCGGTCGTCAAGGCCATTCCGGCTACCGGCACATCGCCGGGCCCGAGGCGAGGATCGCTGCCGGCTACGAACGCCGCACCCGCTGTCGCGAACACTGCAGCCAACGTCAGGGCGGAGCCTTTTCGTGCGACTTTGTTTCGCGTCATCTTCGAACCTCGCCAGTGGGATTGGACTCCACATAGGTAAAGGGATTCGGCGAGGTCGCCATTTCGATTTGCACGAGGCGGCGTATTCCATTGTGACCTGGTTCCGTGCAGACGAGGGCTGGCATAGTTTCCACGCTGGCGCGCGAAAACAGAGAAGCTGGAATTTGCGCTGCTGCAGCTCAGCTGCGATCAGTGCGGCCGAGAAGAATGCTGGCGCACTGGCCGCCGAACGCGAACGAATTCGACAGCGCCACGTCCTTTTTCATCGGGCGCGCGACATTC
>DASVUA010000163.1:0-1765 GCA_036387295.1 Thermoanaerobaculia bacterium
GACACCACATACTTTGGCTTCGACTCCAGCTTGACCGCCCACTCGAGCAGCGACGGTGGCGCCGGCTCGTCGCCGCGAGCGACGGCCGGCCAGTAGCTCTCCATCATCTCGTAGGTGACGCGGCCCCACAGCATCGCACCGCTCTCTTCGAGGAGGCGCGTGAAGAAGGCGTGTGTCTCGTCGTCGGCGATGCCCTCCTGGTGGTCGACGCAGCCGTCCAGGGTGACGTTGATGCTGAAGGTCAGGAGTCCCATGCGCGCACTGTAAGCCATCGCAATCGGTCGCGGTGTGTTCGCGCCTGCGCGTTCGCCAGTCGGTGTGGTCGTGGTCGCCGAGATCCTTCGCCGTCTGCGCGGCTCAGGATGACGGAAGCCCCCGTGCGCCGCACAGGCGTCGCTGCCCCGACTCGCGCCGCGGCCCGCGTCAGCGCGAGCCGATCTGCCCACGAATGCCGGTGCACTCTGCCGTCGAATTCCGCGGAGCTCGAGCCAGAAGTGCGATGAGCGCGATTGCGCCTGGATCGTTGCGCTGAGGCTGTTCGCGTCGCCGTTCACCACCGCGAGCGGCCATCGTGCACAACACCCGCCGCACCCCCAGTGTCATTCCGCGCCTTGGCGCGGAATCCCCTCCCAATAGCGCGACGGTCGTGCACAAGCAGGGGATCCCTCGACTTCGCTCGGGATGACACATTGTTTGCGGGGGTTGCACTGCACATCCTTTGTCATCCTGAGCCGCGTAGACGGCGAAGGACCTTCCAGCGTGCAACGGAGAAGGTCCTTCGCCCTCTTCAGGGCTCAGGATGACAAGACAAGGAAATGCACATCCGTTTCGCACCCGTGTCATTCCGCGCCTTGGCGCGGAATCCCCTCCAAACAGCGCGATCGTCGTGCATAAGCAGGGGATCCCTCGACTTCGCTCGGGATGACACAACGTTTGCGGGAGTTGCACTGCACATCCTTTGTCATCCTGAGCCGCGTAGACGGCGAAGGATCTTCCCAGCATGCAACGGAGAAGGTCCTTCGCCCTCTTCGGGGCTCAGGACGACAAGTGGGGAAACGCGCATCCGTTTCGCACACGCGGGCGACTCGTGCGGGGTAGCATTAGGCGATGTCTTACATCCTGAGTCGTTTCGGATTCAGCGACATGATGGATTGCAGAGGACGGCTTCGCGACCTCTTTGCCGATGATCCTGCGACGTTCGAAGACGCGGCGGAGCGGGCGGTCGAGTTCTTTCGTCGCGAGCTGGTGGACGAGCACGGCCAGCCGGCATGCGCGCTGGTGCGCTTCTTCAAAACGCATCCGTACGCCGACCTGCCGGAGGATTTGCAGGCCGTCGTCCGCGAGTCATCTCCCGACGCCGCAACGGTCCCCGAACTGCGCTGCCTCACGCTCATCGCCACGCGCGGCGACCAGCCAGACTGGAACTCGCGCCTGACGTCGCGCGGGCATCGGGCCATTCCGCTCATCAGCGTCGAGATGGTGCAGCAGGCGCCGATGATCGCGCAGCTCATCACGCAGCTCGGGTTGCCGATCGCAAACGTGGTCCGGCCTTCACGCGCACTGCTCCTCGATCAGGAGCAGACCACGCACAACGTCTTCTATGTGTCGCGCGCGCTCGGGAGCTCGCACATCGTGGCGCAGGAGGAGTTCGTGGTCCGCTACGGCATTCAGTCGGTCCTCGGCTTCGGAGGGCTGCTCGCATCCGGCGACCTGTTTGCCGTGATCCTCTTCTCCAAGGTGGCGATCCCGCCGGACGCGGCCGATC
>DASVUA010000164.1:0-7092 GCA_036387295.1 Thermoanaerobaculia bacterium
GTGGAACTTGGCGTTCTGGTCGAGTTTTTCGCGGCCGCTCAGGAAGTCGAGCTCGATGACGGTGGCGGCGCCGATGAGGGTGGCGTCGAAGCCGCGGACGAGGCTCATCGCGGCGGCGAGAGTGCCACCGGTGGCGAGGACGTCGTCGATCACGAGCACGCGGTCGCCGGGGACGAGGGCGTCATCGTGGATCTCGAGCGCGTCGCTGCCGTACTCGAGAATGTATTCGTGGCGTCGCGTCGTCCACGGCAATTTGCCCGGCTTGCGGATCGGGATGAATCCCGCGCCGAGGTTGCGCGCGACGATGCTGCCGAAGATGAAGCCGCGCGACTCGATCCCCGCGACGAGATTCACGTTCTGCGCGCGGAACGGCTCCGCCAGCAGCGCACACGTATGTTCGAGCGCCTCCGCCGAGCGAAGCAGCGGCGTGATGTCTTTGAAGACGATGCCCGGCTTCGGAAAATCGGGAACGTCGCGGATGAAAGTCTTGAGCTGATCGGCGTTCATCAGAACTTCACGTCGAAATCGGGCAACCGTCCGGAGAACTCTTTCGTCTCCGAATCGATCTTGGTCACTTCCGCGTAGCGGGGACCTTCGCGAATCTCTTCGATCCACTCGTCGATGTTGTTCTTTTCGCCTTCGACGAGCGCCTCGACCGAGCCGTCACGGTTGTTCTGAATCCAACCCTTCAGGCCGAGACGGCGCGCGACGCGTGTCGCGTAAAAACGGTAGCCGACTCCCTGGACCTTGCCGTGGATCCGCAGATGCCGCTGTTCCTTCATATGGAGCTCGATTGTAAGGCCATGACTGTCATTCCGTTCACCGCCGGCGGCGCGTGGTGCGCTTCTTTGGCGTGGTCTTCTTTTTCGGAGCCGGTTTCTTCGGGGTGACCTTCTTCGCCGCCGGTTGCGGCGCGGGAGCCTGCACGGCCGCGGGGACCGGCGCGGGTTTGTTGCGCAGCGCGGTGACGTTGGTCTGCAGGTCGTTGATCAGCTTCGTCTGCTGCTCGTGCTGTCTGCGCAATTGCGCGACCGCGCGCGCGAGATCGTCGCGGTCTTTCTGCGCGAGCGACACCAGCGCCACGGTGGCCGCGGCCGCGGCGTCGGTGCGCGGATACTGCTGCACGATCTTCGACAGCGACGTGCGCGCCGCCTCGTTCCTGCCGGCGGTGATCTCCTGGCGCGCCTGCTTGAGCAGGCCGTCGGCGCGGAGGTCGTTGGGGACGGAGAGAATCAGGTAGACGACCAGCGCGCCGAGGATCGACGACACGATGCCGGTGAACGTCAGGAGGGCGCGGACTTTCATGTCGTGCGCGTCACTCGCGCCAGCCGAAGCGGCCGACCAGCGGAACGAATTCGGCGCTGCCGCAGTCCTCGATCTTCACGCCCGTGCCGACGCGCGTCACGAGCGCCAGCCGCTGATTGCCTGCCGGTCCGACCGGCATCACCAGACGTCCGCCGCGCGCCAGCTGCTGCACGAGCGGCTCCGGCACCTGCGGTCCCGCCGCGGCGACGATGATGCGGTCGAACGGCGCCTGATCGGACCAGCCGTACGTTCCGTCGAACACCTTCACTGAGACGTTGTTGATCTTCAGGTCGCGGAGAATTTCTGCCGCTTTCAGCGCCAGTTCGTTCACCCGTTCGATCGTGAAGACTTTCGCACACAGCTTCGAGAGCACCGTGGCCTGATATCCGGTTCCCGTGCCAATCTCGAGCACCTTTTCCGGACCGCGCAGCTCGAGCAGCTCGATCATCCGCGCGACGATGTACGGCTGCGAGATGGTTTGTTTCGCGCCGATCGGCAGCGCGCCGGAGCCGTACGCTTTTGCGGCGACGACGGGCGGCACGAAGCAGTGCCGCGGCACGTCGCGCATCGCCTGCAGCACGCGGTCGTCGGCCACGCCGCGCGCGGCGACGTAGCGCTCGACCATCAGCGCGCGCTGGTGCGCGAGCTCGCGCTCGTGTGCGCGGGTCGCGGTGTCATCACCTCTGCGCGGTGGCGTGGTGGCCAAGCAGCTCCTCGAGCGACTTCAGTTTCGGGATCGATTCATGATGCGTGAGGTCGAGGTGCAGCGGCGTGATGGAGATGAAGCCGCTCTGAATCGCGTCGAAGTCCGTCCCTTCGCCCGGGTGCCACACCGGCGGCTCGCCGCCGATCCAGTAGTACTTCTTTCCGCGCGGGTCGAGCCGTTCGATCACGCCCTCGGTGTACACGCGGTGGCCGAGCGTCGCGATCTTCACCCCCTGAAACTCGCCCACGGGAAAGTTCACGTTCAGCACGACGCGCGGATCGCGATGCTGCTCGAGGGCAATGCGCACCAGATCGCCGGCGAACGCCGCACAACGCTCGAACGAAAATCCTTCTCCAACCAGCGCCGAAAACGCGATCGACGGCACGTTCAGCAAGGCCCCTTCGAACGCGGCGGAGATCGTGCCGGAGTACGTCACGTCATCGCCGAGATTCGGGCCGAAGTTGATGCCGGAGACGATGAGATCGGGGCGGTTCCCTTTGAGGATCTTGAGCAACGCGAGATTGACGCAATCGGCCGGCGTGCCGTCGACGATCCATTCGTTCTCCGCGATCTCGAGCAGGCGCAGCGGGCGATTGAGCGTCAACGCATGCGAGGCCGCGCTCTGTTCGCGATCCGGCGCGACGATGACGACTTCGCCGAACTGGCGGCATGCGTCGGCGAGCTTGCGGAGTCCTTCGCTGTAGATTCCGTCGTCGTTGGTGACCAGGATGCGGGGCATGTTGGCGTGCGCATGCTAGCGCATTTGACTGAGCAGCATCGCGGCGAGAATGAACGCGGCGCCGATGGCAAACGGCAGCGTGAAGGGCTCGCCTTCGAACGCGATCGCGGGGATCGCTGCAGCCACCGGTTCGAACGAGAGGATCACCGCCGCCTCGGTGGCGGTGACGTGCGCCTGCCCCCACATCAACGCGGCGAACGCGAGCGCCGTGGTGACGATCGCGGTGAAGAGGATCACCGTGACGACAGTGGCGTCCCACGCGCTCGCACGCGTGAAGAGCGTGAGCGGCGCCGCCGCCAGGCCGACCACCAGCACCTGCACTGCCGCCAGCGCGGTCGAGGTTTCATGCGTGCTGTACCGCGACGACAGGACGACGTGCCACGCGAACGCGACCGCGCAGGCGATGGTGAGCAGATCGCCAAACGTGGGACGCGCCGCGAATCCGCCGCCGATCAGCACGGTCGTACCGACGACCGCGAGCACGCTCGCGATCCACACATTCAGCTTCGGACGTCCCGTGGTGCGCCACTGGAAGAACGGCACCAGTACGACGTACAGACCGGTGAGAAACGCGGAACGCGACGCGGAGATGGTGAGGAGCCCGGTGGTCTGCATCCAGTAGCCGGTGAAGGTCAGCATGCCGAGGAGCACGCCGGGGGCGAGGAGCGCACGGGAGAGCGAGCGGCGCGCGACGAACACGAGCACGAGGCCGGCGAGGGTGAAGCGGGTGAAGATGAACGCCTCGGGCGAAATGCGCACGACGACGTTCTTCACCAGCGGGAACGACGTGCCCCACGCGGTCGCCGTCGCGAGCAGCGCGAGCACCGCCAGCCAGCGTCGCGTCATCGGGCGGTCGTCGTCGCGGCTGGTGCGGATGCACGTTGCAGCGCGACGAGCGTCTTGTACATCTGCAGGAACATCATCGAAAAGACGAGCAGCAGCAGAATCCCGGCGATGCGCGCCGCCCAGCGATTCATCGCGCGAAGCGCTCCGCGTGCGTTGCGGCCCACTCGATCGCGTACTTCATCGGCGCCGCGTCGGCGATGCCTTTGCCCGCGATGTCGAACGCGGTGCCGTGGTCGACCGAGACGCGCAGGTAAGGGAGGCCGATGGTGACGTTCACCGACTGTTCGAACGCGAGCGTCTTCACGGGGATGAGACCCTGATCGTGATACATCGCCATCACCACATCGTACTTGCCGCCCGTCGCGGCGAGGAAGACGGTGTCGGGCGGATGCGGTCCGCTGACTTCGAGTCCGTCGCGCCGCGCGAGCGCGACCCCTTCCGCGATCGCGACCTCTTCGTCGCCGAAACGTCCACCTTCGCCAGCATGCGGGTTGACGCCCGCGACCGCGATGCGCGGCGCGTGGCCGTAGAGCCGCGCGTACTCGCGCGACGTGAGCCGCGCCAGCGCCGCGACGCGCATGGGATCGATGTTCGAGATCGCCTCGCGCAGCGGCACGTGCACGCTGAGGAGCACCGTGCGGAGGCGCGGCGAATCAAAGTACATCGCGTAATCGCTGCCGTAGTCGCCGAGGCCTGCGCGTGCCGCGAGGAGCTCGGTGTGCCCGGGAAACGGCGAGCCGGCAAGCGCGATCGATTGCTTGTGAATCGGCGCGGTCACGAGTGCCGAGCACTCGCCGCGCTCGACGGCATCGATCGCCGCGGAGATCGCATCGAGCGCGATGCGGCCGTACTCCGCCGAGATCTCACCGTGACGCACGCTTCCCTGCACTTCACCAAAAAGGCGATGCGGAACGTCGAGCTCCGCGAGCGCCTTGAACACGACCTCCGCGCCGATACCGGCAGGATCGCCGAGAGTGATGGCGAGCGGTTTCACGTTGGTGATGGTAGTTGGTTGTGGTTGGGAGTTGGCGTGTTTATGAGTTGGACGTTGCCCGTTACTCGTTGCCCGTTATTCGTTGCCCGTTACCCGGGCAGCGTGTCTCCGGGCGACCAGCGCGGAGAACCGACAACTGACAACCGTTCCCACTCGCGAAGCAGCCCGGGCAACGGTCCACGGGCAACGGGCAACGCCTACTGCGGGCAACGCGTACCGCGGTGAACGCCTGACTAAACCGCCAGCTCGTCCTGCTTGAAGCAGTACTTGATGCAGTGCTTCTGGATCAGCAGGTTCGGGGCGCCTTCGCGGTTCACTTTGAGGCAGCTCTTGTCGTACCACTCGATCCAGCCGCGGATCTCTTCGCCGTCGGTCATGACGATGACCATCGGCGTTTTCGAGTTCATCTGTTTCAGGTAGTAGAAGTTCTCGGCGTTCGTCGATTCCGGCGGCGCGGCTTTGACGTCTTTGTAATGGTTCCCGCGCGTGTGGCCGTTGCCGTTCCCGTTGCTTTTCGCCCGTTTGAAGTCCGGCACCGCGCGAAAGGTCCTGCGTCCGTGCATCGAGTTTCCGTCGTCGTGCGGCCTGCTTGCCATCGGCATCGCCGTCCTCCGTTGATCTACTTGAACAGGGGTATTCCCGTTGCCCGACGCGTTTGCGATTTACGTGCCTCATCACTAGAATTGCGCGGCTTCGCCACAGTTGCCATCAGCAACTCCTACCTGGAGGTTCTTCTTGAATTCCGTTGTCTGCATCACCCATGTTCCCGATACCGAATCGCGCATCAAAATCGCCGACGGCAGGAAGGTCGACGAGACAGGCATCAAGTTCATCGTGTCGCCGTACGACGAGTTCGCGCTCGAAGAGGCGATCCGGGTGAAAGAGAAGTCGGGCGGCGACGTTACGGTGGTGACGTTCGGTCCGGATCGCGCGCAGCAGGCGTTGCGCGAGGCGCTCGCACGCGGCGCAACGAAGGCCGTGCATGTGAAAGGTGAATCGGGCGACGCCGATTCGCTCGGCATCGCGAAGGTTCTTGCAGCGGCAATCAAGTCGGTTCCGCACGATCTCGTGTTCCTCGGCAAGCAGGGCGTCGGCCCGGACAACGGTCTGGTCGGTCCCATGCTCGCGGAACTGCTCGGCTATCCGCAGGTGAACGTCGTCACGCATCTCGAAGTCGCCGACGGCAAGCTCACCGCGCATCGCGAGATCGAAGCGGCCGAGGAAGTGCTCGAGGCGCCGCTTCCCGCGGTCGTCACCGCGCAGAAGGGCCTCAACGAGCCGCGCTATGCATCGCTGAAAGGCATCATGGCGGCGAAGAAAGTCGCCATCGATACCAAGTCCGTCGCGGACCTCGGACTCGACGAGGGCGACATCTACAAGCAGCGCGTCGTCATGGTCTCGCTCGAGCTGCCGGCGGAAAAGAGCGGCGGCCGCAAAGTCGACGGCGCCGATCCGAATGCCGCCGCTCAGGAAATCGTGAAGTTCATCAAAGAGCAGGCGAAGGCGCTGTAAGCCAGGAGAGCTGACGAAATGCCAGGTGTTCTCGTATTCACTGAAATCAAAGACGGGAAGCTGAAGAAGGCGTCCCGCGAAGCATTGTCGATCGGCCGCAAGCTCGCGGAAGCAGCAGGCGGCGATCTCGTCGCCTTCGCAACCGACGCCGCCGCGGCCGCCGATGCAGGCCGCTACGGCGCGAAGAAGGTCTACGTCGCCGACGTCGGCCACTACTCGACCGAGCCGTACACCGCCGCGCTGGCGCAGGTCGTGGCCGATGTGCAGCCTTCGATCGTGCTGTTCGCCGGCACGTCCGACGGCCGCGATGTCGCGCCGCGTCTGGCCGCACGGCTCAACGTCGGCGTGGCGTCGGATGTCGACCGTCTCGAATGGACGGATGGCAAACTGCGCGCGCGCCGCCCGGTGTATTCGGGCAAGGCGTTCGCCACGGTCGACATCACCGGCACGCCGGCGATCGCGACGACGCGCCCGAACGCGTTTCCGCCCGACGAAACCGGCGGCGGCGCGGCCGAAGTCGTGACGATCACCGCGAGCGGCGAGAACCGCGTGAAAATCGTGGAGACGAAAGAGCCGGAGGCGGGCGAGATCTCGCTGGCCGAGGCGGAGATCATCGTGGCCGGCGGCCGCGGTCTCAAGGAAGCGACGAATTTTTCGTACATCCGCGATCTCGCGCATGCGATCGGCGGTGCGGTCGGCGCGTCACGCGCGACAGTCGACGCAGGCTGGATCGATCACCAGCACCAGGTCGGCCAGACGGGCCGCGTGGTGAGCCCGAACCTCTACATCGCCGCGGGCGTTTCCGGTGCGATTCAGCATCTCGCCGGCATGTCGTCGTCGAAGCACATCATCGCGATCAACAAAGACCCGGAGGCGCCGATCTTCCGCGTCGCCGACCTCGGCATCGTCGGCGATCTGTTCCAGATCCTGCCGGCGCTGACGGAAGAAGTGAAAAAAGCGAAAGCGCACTGATTCTTGTGGAGCGGCGGG
>DASVUA010000165.1:0-2386 GCA_036387295.1 Thermoanaerobaculia bacterium
GCGACCTGAAGCTACCGCTTGCACCCGGCTCCTACTCGGTTGCCGTGAGCGCCGGGAACTACGCGATGGCCAATCTCGCGGTGCAGTCGCCGTCGGCCGTGCGCGTCGTTCAGCTCACGCCGGGCGGCACGCTGATGATCCGGTCGAAGCACGCCGAGCGCCGCCGCATCCGCCTCATCGACGCGAACGGCATCCCCTATCCGCGTCACATGAATCCGCGTCCTTCGCGAGACCTCGTGCCGCAGCCGGGGACGACGCAGATCACGAACGTCGCCCCCGGCACCTACACCGTTCAGCTTCTCGGCGACGGCGACGTGGTCGAGCAAACCATTCAGGTGACGGTGAAGGAAGGGACGGCGACGGAAGCGGAGATCTAGAAGCGCGTAGGCGCGGGCGGCGAACGCCCGCGTCTACGCTTCTGCTTCGTGCTCGTCGAGCATCGGCGGCTCGGGGATCTCGGCCACCGCTTCGAGCGGAACGCGCTCGCGGTCGAGGCGGGGAGCGCCGCCCGACATGTAGATGTTCTTCCGGTATTTTTCGAGCCGCTTGAAGATGTGATGCAGGTCGTACGTGAGGCGCATGACCGTGCGCCGCAGCTTGTATTTCACGCGGCGGAACTGTTCGAGGTCGTCGCTGCGCAGCGCGGGGAAGAAGCTGTCGATCTCCTCCATCCGTTTGCGCACTTTCTCGAGATCCTTGTCCTGGATGTTGAGAAAGATCTCCTGATCGTCCACAAGCAGCGGCTCGACGCCGCTCATCTGGTCGTCGAACCAGCGCCAGAGCTGCACGATGTCGATGCGCCGTCCTTTGGAGAGAAAGCGCGTTTCGAGAAGATCCTGCCGGAAGTAGCCGAGGAGCTTGCGGTCGTCGGTCTTGTTGAAATCGTCGTCCGTCAGATTGCGGACATTCCAGACGCCATAACGAATGATGTCATTGCGCGTGCTGCGCAGTTGCCGGATCACTTCATCGAGGATCTTGAGCGGGAGCTGCGCCAGTGACTGCGGCTGCGGCTGCGTTTCCGGCAGCGCCTGCGGTTCGGACATGGCGGGCGAAGGATACACGATCACTGTCCGCCCACGAATGTGGCGTCGCCGGTGCGGTTGTCGATGAGCGACGCGTATGCGCGTCCGCGTCCTGTGAAGCGCACCGTCGCCCGGCCGTTCACGATCCGCTGCGTGACCTGCAGTTGCGCGACGCCTCCGCTGGTGGCGAGCGGCGTACGCGCTACTTCGTTTCCGGCCGCGTCGTAGATCGAGACCTCCGCGAATGCCAGCCCATCCGCGACGATGCCGATGTTCGTGCGGTATGGCTCGACGCTCTCGATGAACAGCAGTTGCTGTTCGGCCGGCGCGTTCTCGACATCGAGAAACGGCACGAACTGGCTCATGCCGCCGTTGCGAATGCGCGCCATCACGGTCGATCGCGCCTCGGGCAGCACGCGCAATGCTGCAATCGGAAAAACGCCCGCTAGCACGTCTTCGATGACGCCGCCGCGCGAAGGCAAGCGCACGATGCGCCCATCAGCGATCGCGTCGAGTGCGAGCGGCGCGCCGCCCGCACTCCACACATCCGTACGCCACTCCGACCCGCTCGCGCCGCGCGCGCTGATGGCCGGCGCGATGGCGCGGTTCATCGCAACGCGTGGCAGCACGGCCGGTATGAACATCGGGTCGTTCGTCGCGTTGTCGATCTGCGAGAGATACGCAACGACGCGCGCGCCGCCGGAGAGCACGCGGATCGAAACGGGATCGTCTCCGACCGGAAACTGCACCTGCCCGAACGGCGCGATCGTAAAGTCGCGATCTCCGGCGCGGATCACGCCGCTGCTGCCGCCGGTCTCGGTGACGCCGAGGTTCACCCGGTCGCTCGTACCGGGCAGCGGCACGGCGAGCAGCGGTTCGCCGTCAACCGCGGTTTCGTCGAGCCCGGCCGGAATCTGCTGCCCCATCGTGCCGCGCGCGGTGACGGCGTACGTGCGGCTCATGACGAGCACGTCGCCGAGCACTTCGAGCGTGCCGCTGCCTGTGCTCTGAAATGTGTTCGCGACGACGTCGTCGAACGCCACCGTCTGTCCCGGCTCGAGCACCTGGTCGAACGCGGAAAAACTCGTCCGGCCGTCTTCCGCGCTGCGCGTGAAAATCAACGTCGCGGTTTCGCGCGCCGTGCGTGGATTCGAGATGCGGACGTCGGTGGCGAACGCAATCGCGCCGGCGCCGAAGAGATGCGTGACGACGGGAATCATCTGCGCGCGTCCGCCACGCGGGCGGGTGGCGAGCGGCGCATCGCCGGCGAACTGAATCAGCAGCCCCCACGACAGCAGTGTGCCGGCGTCGCGCGTGCGGAGATCGCGCACGATCAGTTGCCACACGCCGGCGGCGCCGCGGCC
>DASVUA010000166.1:0-1648 GCA_036387295.1 Thermoanaerobaculia bacterium
CGATCCTGCCAGCGTCGTCACCGCGCCGTCGGCGGCGATCCTCCGGATGAGGTGATTGCCGGTGTCGGCCACGTAAACGTCGCCGTTCGGTGCGGCGGCCACATCGTACGGAGTGTAGAACCGCGCCGCGCTGCCGGCACCGTTCGCCGATCCACGCGAGCCGCCGGTACCGGCGATCGTCGTCACCGTTCCATTCGCCGCGATTTTGCGGATCACGTGACGCCACGTCTCGGCCACATAGATGTTGCCGCTATCATCGACGTCGAGGCCGTAGATCGATCCCTCGAATCGCGCGGTGAAGAGATCGCCATCCGCGGGAACGCACTCGCCCGGAACGCCGGCATACGTCGTCACGACCCCTTCCGGCGTGATCTTGCGGATCGAGCAGTTGTTCGCGTCGGCGACGTAGAGATTGCCGAGCGAATCGGTGTCGGCATCATACGGACCTCGAAACCGGGCCGCGCTGCCGGTGCCGTCCGCGAAACTGCCGGGGTACGCGAGGCCGGCCACGAGGCTGGTCGTGCCGCCGGTGACGCGGTACAACGCGTTGCGCGCGCTGGTGTATGCGCCCCCCGTTTCGTCAGGAGCAACGCCCACCGGCCGCGGAACGACGCCGGTCGACGAGACGACACCGCCGCTCACTTTGCGCACGCGGTCATTCGACTGATCCGCGATGAAGAGGTCGCGGTTGCTGGCGAACGCGATCTGTTGCGGGTCGTTGAAGCGCGCACTGCCGAGCGGGCCGTCGACGTAGGAAAACCCGGGCCCGGAGACCGTCGTGACGAAGCCGTCAGGTGTGATCTTCCGGATCTTCGAGTTGCTGGTGTCCGCAACGTAGATGTCGCCGTTCGTATCGACCGCGATTCCGCTCGGCTCGTTGAAGCGCGCGGACGAGGTCCATCCGTCGGCGCTGCCGGCGACGTTCTGCGTCCCCGCCAGGGTGGTGATCGTGCCGTTCACGATCTTGCGGATCGTGTGGTGAAGCGTGTCGGCGACGTACACCGTGCCGTTCCGGCGATCGACGGCCACGCCTTCCGGAAAGTAGAACGGCTTATCGGCGCCGCCGCCGGCGAACGTCGTCACGATGCCGGCGGGCGTGATCTTCCGAATCGCACCGTTCCAGCAATCGGCAACGAAGACGTTGTCGTATTGATCGATGGCCAGGCCGATCGGCCGGTTGAAGCGCACGTCGGCATCGGTGCCGTTCACGCGGCCGAATGAGCCCGCGAGACCGGCGAACGTCGTCACCTCGCCCGCGGGAGTGATGCGGCGAACGACGTGCGCTTCGGTGTCCGCGGCGTAGACGTTGCCCGCGCTGTCGCGCACCAGTCCTCCGCCGAACAGGCGCGCGGTCGTGCCGTTGCCGTCGATGGCGCCCGGCCCGCCCGGATCGCCGGCGAAGTGTTGCCAGGTGTAGGTCTGCGCGAAGGCGGCGACGCCGAGGAACGCCGTTGCGAGAACGACGAGGGCCGTACGAAGGGAACGGGTGGACATGAGCGACTCCTGTGAGCGCACACGGTTCCCGCGTACGCGTATGGGGTTCCGATGAATTGGGGGCTACCTCAGGAATTACGGATAAGGCGACCTTATCCGTTCTGCGACGCAACGACAAGTGCTCTGCGCGTCGTCTCACTGGAGCGGCGGGCTC
>DASVUA010000167.1:0-1902 GCA_036387295.1 Thermoanaerobaculia bacterium
GAGCCCGCCGCTCCACCGGAATTCCGGCTTCTACTCCGCCACTTTGCGGGGCAGCATCTGATCGCGATTGGCGGCTTCCCAGGCGAAGGTGGCGACGACCACCGCGGCCTGCATCAGGTCTTCGCGCTGAAGGCGTTCGAAGGAATCCCAGTTCGTGTGGTGCGTGCGGCGTTCGTACTCGACGTCGTCCTGAATGAACTGGAAGCCGGGGAGGCCTGCCTCGTCGAAGGACGCATGGTCCGTGCTCGGTGTGTTGCGCATCGTCACGGTCGTCGCGCCGAGGTCGTGCAGCGGGGCGAACCAGGCATTGAAGAGCGGCACGACCGCCGCGTTTTCTTCGGCGAAGATGCCGCGGATTTTCCCGGTACCGTTATCGAGATTGAAGTACGCGGAGAGCTTCGCGTGCTCCGGCTTCGGCTGCAGCGTCCCTTTCTCCGTCCGCGCCCAGATCGGGAGCTTCGCCTGTTCCGGATCCTTCGGCGTGGCGCGCGTGGCGAAGTGCTGTTCGACGTAAGCGCGCGAGCCGAGCAGCCCCTGTTCTTCGCCCGACCAGAGTGCGATGCGGATCGTTCGCTTCGGCGTGACGCCGAGGCTTTTGAGGATGCGCATCGCCTCCATCATCACCGCCACGCCCGATGCGTTGTCCGTCGCGCCGGTGCTGGTGTGCCACGAATCGAGATGCGCGCCGAGCATCACCACTTCGCCGCGCTTGTCGCTGCCCGGCAGTTCGGCGATCGTGTTCCACGCGGTTTTGTCGTCGTGAAACCGGGTGCGCGATTCGACCTCGAGCTCGACCTCGGTCTTCGCGTCGATGAGGCGCGCGATGCGCGCGTAGTGCTCCGGCGCCAGTGCGATGGCGGGGACGCCCGCCGGTTCATCCGTGCGCCAGGTCCCGGCGGACTGCGCGCGGAAGACTCCGCCTTCACCGCTGCCGGGCTGAATGACGGCGGCGATCTTTTCGTCCATCGCGAACTGCGCGAGCGCTTTGCGGAACTCGCGGCGGCGGAAGTAATCGGACCGCCGCGCGTCGTCGCGCGGCGTGGGGATCTCGTAGCCGTACAGCTCCGCCAGCTCCTTTTCGTCGTACCGGTCGAGCGCGGGATCGCTCTGCGGCGGCATCTCTTTCGGCTCCGCGATCATGACGATCGCGCCGGCGAGCTTCCCTTTGTTCTTCTCGAGGTCTTCTTTCGTTTCGAGCTTCGCCTTCACCACTTTGCCGCGCACGAGACCGTTCGTCGATGGAGACCACGCCAGCGGCAGCGCATAGAGCTGTTGCGCATCGGGCGTGAGCATGTGGGCGTACACGTACTCCGACGTCCAGCCGCGGCCGAACTCGTACGGCTCGAGATGAGCGTTCGCGAGTCCCATCTGCGCGAGCGTCTCGCGCGTCCAGTCGTTCGCCTTCTTCATGTTCGGCGATCCGGTGAGACGGCCGCCGATCGTGTCGGTCAGCGTCTGCGCGTACGACATCACCTTGCTGTTGCGGAAGCCTTCGTTGCGGATGCGGGAGACGAGCTGGAGGTCAGGCGCTTCGGCGGCGGGGAGGGAGACGGCGGTGAGCGCAACAGTGAGCGCAACGATGCGCCCGAGAGACGGTTTCTTCACTCCAGTTCACTCCAATCGATGGTGGTCGGCACGTTGGATTTCGCAAAAAGAGAGGCGAGCATTTCGTCGGGCGTGTAGATGCGCACGTCCCCGAGCTCGCTCGGGCGGCGGTTCTTCATCGAGAACAGCGTTCGCTGCGTCACGTAATCGAAGTTCGCGTAATAGTCGTCGTTCTTTTTCTGCTCGAACATCGACTTGAGCGTCGCGAGCTGCCGCGTGAGGTGATCGTCTTCCTGCGCTGCAACTTTCTGCGCGGCGGCGGGAACGGGTGCGGAGACGCTCGTGCGGCGCGGCGGA
>DASVUA010000168.1:0-2681 GCA_036387295.1 Thermoanaerobaculia bacterium
CGCGCAGCACAACGCCGGCGTGCAGGCCGCCTTCGGCGTGGCGCCGGCCGGCAACGACACCGTGCACGCGCACGTGCTCACCGGTCGCGCGTTGTTCTACGGCAGCGCGATCAACCTGACCGGCGACCCGAGCTTCGTCCCCGGCATCGCCACACGCGAAGACGTCACCCTCACGTTCAAAGGGATCGATTCCGACGAGAACGGCACGGTCGACATCGCTGATGCGAACGGCGACGGCACGCTCGACGCGCCGGTCGACGTCTTCACCTCGCTGTTCGGCAACTACTTCCGCGTCGTTGCGGAGAGCGAGTTCGGAAGCGCGGTGACGTACGAGGTGATCTCCGCTCCGTCGGTCGAAGCGGCCCTGCTCGACAACAACGGCACGCTGCGCGTGCTGGCGAGCGGCAACGTCAAAGGAACCGCCGGCGTGATTCAGATTCGCGCGACGAGCGGCACGTCGTCCAGCGTGTTCGTGATTCCGGTCCGCTACAGGTAAGACCCTCGATGCAATTGTGGAGCGGCGCAACGCCGCTCCACAATGTTGTCCGCGTCAGGCGAACGTGATCTTCGCGAAGCGCCGTTTCCCCACCTTCAGCAGGTAGCTCTTTCCGGCGCTCGTATCGAGCGTCTGTTTCGTCGAGTCGACTTTCACATCGTCCACCAGGACGCCGCCTTGCGCGATGAGGCGCTGCGCGTCCTTGTTGCTCTCGGCGAGCTTTGCGAGCGTCACGATTTTGCTCACCAGCATCGGCTCCGCGCTCGCATCGAGCGTCGTT
Source organism: Thermoanaerobaculia bacterium (assembly GCA_036387295.1). Lineage (GTDB taxonomy): Bacteria > Acidobacteriota > Thermoanaerobaculia > Gp7-AA8 > Gp7-AA8 > QHVT01. The sequence continues at coordinate 777 of DASVUA010000168.1, forward strand.
TCCTCGATCTCCGTGGGCGCCTGACGCTCACTGAAGACACGACGAAACTCGGAGTCGGCCTCCTCGGCCGCGTCGGCGTCGTGGAAGTCGCGAATGATCGACTTCGCGAGCTCCTTTTTCGCCTCCATCGGATGCTTCGCTCCTGATTCGACAGTGCCGCGCAGCTCGTTCACCTGCGCCGGCGTGAGGTCGGTGCAGAGCACGTAGTACTTCCACATCAGAGCGTCGGAGATCGACATCACTTTCCCGAAGATCTGCGACGGCGCTTCGTCGATGCCGATGTAGTTGTGGAGCGATTTCGACATCTTCTCGATGCCGTCGAGTCCTTCGAGCAGCGGCATGGTGAGGACGACCTGCGGCTCGAGCCCGTACTCGCGCATCAGATCGCGGCCGACCAGCAGGTTGAAAAGCTGATCGGTGCCCCCCATCTCGACGTCGCACTTCAAGGCTACGGAGTCGTAGCCCTGCGCGAGCGGATAGAGCAGTTCGTGCAGCGCAATCGGCTGGCGCGCGTCGAACCGTTTGCGAAAGTCGTCGCGCTCCAAGATGCGCGCGAGCGTGTACTTGGCAGCGAGCTTGATCATCCCGTCCGAGCCGAGCGCGCCGAGCCACTCCCAGTTGAAGCGGATCTCGGTTTTCTCCGGGTCGAGGATCTTGAACACCTGCCGTTTGTACGTCTCGGCATTGGCCAGCACTTCTTCGCGCGTCAACGCCGGGCGCGTCGCTTTTTTCCCGGTCGGGTCGCCGATCATTCCGGTGAAATCGCCGATGAGGAAAATCACATGGTGGCCGAGCTGCTGGAAGTGCCGCATCTTCCGGATCACGACGGTGTGGCCGAGGTGAATGTCCGGAGCGGTCGGATCGAAACCGACCTTGATGGTGAGCGGCTTACCGCGCGCGATCTTCGCCTTGAGGTCAGCCTTCTCGATCAGATCGACCGAGCCTTTGGCGAGGTAATCGAGTTGTTCGTCGAGAGTCATGGTGCGCGGGATTGTAGCCGCCAGCCTGCCCGCGAGCGGGCAAAAGCACCACGCATCGGGAGTCGATGCTGAGGCAGACGCACCTCAGCATCGATCGTGCGGCGCAGCGGAAGAAAACTGCTCCAGCCGATGCGTCCAGCAGTTGGTGCGGGATGTGCCCGTAGGAAGGTGGTCGCGGCCTCCGATTTTCTGTAGGCTACGCCTCCGCTGTCATGACCAAGTTCTACATCTCCACCGCAATTCACTACGTCAACGACGACCCGCACGTCGGCCACATGTACGAGAACATCGTCGCCGATGTGATCGCGCGCCACCGGCGCCGGATGGGCGACGACGTCCGTTTCCTCACCGGGACCGACGAGCATGGACAGAAAATCGAGCGCGCGGCGTCGAAAGCGGGCATTCAGCCGATCGAGCTGGCCGACCGCGTCGTCACGACGCACCACGATCTCTGGAAGAAACTCGACATTTCGCACGACGACTTCATCCGGACCACGGAACCGCGTCATCGCGCCGGCGTGCTCGAGCTCATCAAGCGCATTCAGGAGCGCAACCCCGACGACATTTACATCGGAGAACACTCCGGCTGGTATTGCCAGAGCGAAGAGACCTTCATCCCGGACAATCAGGTGAAGGACGGCGTCGACCAGGACGGCCACAAGGTCGAGCAGACGACCGAGCGCAATTTCTTCTTCAAGTTGTCTCGCTACACGGAACCGCTGCTCGCGCACTATCGCGCGCATCCCGAGTTCGTCTGGCCGCCGACGCGCCTCAACGAGGTCAGAACGTTCGTCGAGCAGGGGCTCAAGGATCTCTCGATCTCCCGCAGCTCGATCAAATGGGGAATCCCCTTTCCGACCGATCCGGAGCATGTGATCTACGTCTGGATGGACGCGCTGACCAATTACATCTCCGCGCTCGGATA
>DASVUA010000169.1:0-2134 GCA_036387295.1 Thermoanaerobaculia bacterium
GAGCCCGCCGCTCCACCAGATCCGTCGTGCGCGTGTTATGCGGAGGCCTGGCGCCTTGCTTCTTCCAGCCTTGCGATCTGGATCGTGAGGAACTCGCGCAGTGGGGTTTCCTGATCGGGCGAGAGTGGCGAAAAGACGATCGCGGAGCGGAAGACGTACTCCGGGGTTTTGCCGCTGTCGGTCTCACCGCGGCGCACCTGCACGATCGAGCGGAGCACTTCGCACGGAATGTAGATGCCGCCGTAGCTCGGAAAGATCAGCGTCGCGGCGGCTCCCGCTTTCACGGGCGAGCGATGGACGACCGCGGCGCCGGTCAGGCTCAGATCGATCAGCTCTCCGTTCACGTCGGAAAGCTGCACCGGAATCGATGCAGTCGGAAACCGCTCGGAGCGGCGACGATCTTTGCCGGTGGCCATGACTAGACGGCGATTATAGCGACGCGCTCGAGGCGGCGCAGATGCAGCCGTTCGGCTGCACTGGCGTTCGCGATCGAGATCTCGAGACAGCCGCTCGACCCGACGATCAGAAAGGGCCCCGGCGCGGCATCGCCGTAGTTCTGCTCGACGCGGTCGAGCGTGATGTCACGCACCTGCAGCGCGTACGGAGCGAACGGAATGCGCGACGCTTCGACGTCGGTGATGACGTTGCCGAACCGGTCGACGGCCACCACGGTGCCGCGCACCACGTCGCCGTACGACGGCGCGCTGTACGGCAGCGTCGCGATGCGCTCGGTCGCCGGCCCGAGCTCGTCGAGCGCGAGGCCGTTCGCGAGCGCCGCGGCAACCGGCGCGAAGCGATCGCGCCCGTGGAACGTCGTGCTGCCGCCCGGCAGAAAAAGCGTTTCGTTCTCCACCGAATACGCCGTGCCGCCGTTCCAGACGAACGTGAGCAAACCGTTGTCGGGGGCGAGAAAGAAACGGCCGTCCTGTTCCAGCGCCACGATTCTGCGCGCGGTGCCGACGCCCGGATCAACCACGCAGACGAACACGGTTCCCGCCGGCCAGTACGAGACGATCGTGCCGAGGAACCACGCCGCGCCGAGCACGTCGAACGGCGCGATGTCGTGCGTGAGGTCGTGCAGCGGCGCGCTCGTACGCGAAGCGAGCACGCCTTTCATCGCCGCGACGTACGGATCGCGCGTGCCGAAGTCGGTGAGCAACGCAACCGGCCGCATGCGCGCCACTATACTCACCCGCGTGTTTGCGGATGCGTTCCCGGTCAAGCCTCCCCCGCCGCGGCGCCTGCTCGTGTTTGCGCGGCTGCCGGAGCTCGGGCAGGTGAAAACGCGCCTCGCACGCGACGTCGGCGAGGCGAACGCGCTCGCGATTTACGAAGCGATGCTGCGCGATCTGCTGGCGAATGTCGGCGAGTCGAGTGCCGACACGGAGATCGAGTTTCTCTGGCCGCCGACGCCGGCCGCGAACGGTGAGTCGCTGCGCCGCGCGTTCGCGCACCACAGCGTCGCGATCCAGACGGGCGCCACCCTCGGCGAGCGTTTGTCGATGGCGCTGTCCGAGCGCTTTTTCTTTCACAAGACGCGGAAAATCGTGGTGATCGGGGCCGACGACCCAACCCTCACCCGCGAGTTGATCGAGCACGCATTCGCGCTGCTCGACTCGGTCGAATACGTCCTCGGTCCCGCGGCCGACGGCGGGTATTACCTCATCGGTTGCCGCGCGCTGTCGTTCGATCCGGTCGTGTTCCACGACATCGATTGGGGCACGTCGACGGTGCTCGCGACGACCCTGCAGCGGATCGCATCGATCGAGCGGACGGTGGCGTTGCTCCCCGAACGCTACGACATCGATACGGCTGACGACCTGCAACGCTACGCGGCCGAGGGGCACGATGGCGAGCTCGCGCGACTCCTCGAGACGCTGCGCGCGCCGCGCAAGGAGCCGGACGCGCAATGAAGATCCTGAACTCGGAGCAGATGCGCAACATCGATCGCCGGGCCACCCAGCGCTTCGGCATCCCGTCGATCGTGTTGATGGAAAACGCCGCGATCGGAGTCGTCGACGCGATCTTCGATCACTACCCCGAGGCCGACCGCATCGCCGTCGTCTGCGGCACCGGCCAGAACGGCGGCGACGGCTTCGCAATCGCGCGGCATCTCGAGAATCGCGGACTCGGA
>DASVUA010000170.1:0-12674 GCA_036387295.1 Thermoanaerobaculia bacterium
CGCGATTCATTCGGAACCGCGTTGCCGAAACGCTTCGCCGCCGCTTCACCTGCGCCGGACGTTACGTGCGCAACGCTCCGCCAGGCACGCTGACGATCAGCGTGCCTCGGGCTCGTGTGCGGCGTCGATGTTCGTCATCTCGGCCATCATCATCTGCTCGCCCGAGTGGGTCTCGGAGTGAGCGTCACCGACTTTGCCGCGCGGGATCCGGAAGGCGGCGGCGAGGGCGAGGGCGACGACGGCGGCGCTGGTCCAGAAGATCGTGCGCAGCGTTCCTTCGAGCGCTCCCTGCAACGCACGGAGGTCGGCCGGTGCGATCTTCGCCCGCGCCTCGGGGTTCACGAGCGCGTTCGGATCGTGCGAGTACGCCGCGAGTCCCGACGCGAGCAGCGCGCCGAGAATCGCCACGCCGAGTGCGCCTCCCATCGAGCGGGAGAATTGATTCAGCGAGGTCGTGATGCCGAGCTGCTCGCGCGGCACAGCATGCTGCGAGGCGATGAGCAGCGTGAGCATCGTCAGGCCGAGTCCTGAACCGATGAGGACGAGCTCGAACACCATCACCATGCGCGGCGTGTCGCGCGTGAACGTCGCGAGCGCACAGAAGCCGGCCAGCATCAGCCCGAGGCCCACCAGCACGAGCGTGCGCGAGCCCATCCGGATCAACAGCCGTCCGCCGACGATCGACGCGAGCACCCACGACAGCATGAGCGGCGTGAGGAACGAGCCGGCCTGCGTCGCCGTCGCGCCGAGCACCCCCTGAGCGAGCAGCGGGACGAACGTGATTGCGGCGAACATGGCAATGCCGGCGAGGAACCCGACCACGATCGCGACCGAAACGACCCGATTGCGGAACAGCGCGAACGGCACGAGCGGATCGACCGCGCGATTCTCGATGCGGACGAACGCCGCGAGCAGCACGCCGATGGCGGCCATGAGCGCGAGGTTGCGCGGTTGCAGCAGCAGACGCGGATCGCTCCCCTCGCCGAGGACGAGCAGGAGCATCGTCATGGCCACCGTGAGCACCGCCGCGCCGGCGTAGTCGATCGACGGCCGCGTGTCGCGCTTCGGCTCGACGAGCGCGAACCCGATCAGCACCGCCGCGGCGATCCCGACCGGAATGTTGATGAGAAACACCCAGCGCCACGAAAGCTGGTCGGTGATGAACCCGCCCACGAGCGGGCCAAAGACGCTCGAAACGCCCCAGACGCCGCTGAAAAGGCCCTGCATCTTCGCCCGCTCTTCGAGCGTGAAGATGTCGCCGATGATCGTCATCGCGAGCGGCACCAGCGCGCCGGCGCCGAGTCCCTGCACGGCGCGCCAGACGATGAGCTGCGTCATCGACTGCGCGAGCCCGCACAACGCGGAGCCGACCAGAAAGACGAACACGCCGATCTGAAACAGGCGCCGCCGTCCGAACAGATCGGACAGCTTGCCCCACACCGGCACGGTGACCGTGGAGGTGAGCAGGTAGGCGGAGAAAACCCAACTGTAGTGCGCCAGTCCACCGAGCGCGGCAACGATGGTCGGCATCGCGGTGCCGACGATCGTCGCTTCGAGCGCCGCGAGCAGCATTCCGGTCATGACGCCTACCGTGACGACCCACCTGCGGCGGGATGACATTACAAGCATGGCGCGCGCAGTTTTGCACGATGTGCGCCGCGTGTGCTCGGTCCCGGCACGCCGTTCGATCAGGAAAGACGAAGGTCGAGTCCGCCCGATCTCGTTCCGCGATTACCTCGCGCGCGGCCAACGCCGCTATCCTTCCGCGCGTGCCGCCCACTCTTTTCAATCGCGAGCTGAGCTGGCTCGAGTTCAATCGCCGCGTGCTGGCCGAGGCGGAAGAGGCCGGCGTGCCGCTGCTCGAACGGCTGAAGTTCCTCAGCATCGCCTCCACGAATCTCGACGAATTTCTGATGGTGCGCGTCGGCACGGTCCGTTCGCTCATCGCCTCGAACGTGCGCGACAAATCGCCCGACGGCATGACGCCGCGGCAGCAGCTGAAGGCGATCCGCGAGAAAGTGAAGGCGCTGCTGCGCGACATGTATCGCGTGCACGACGACCTGCTGCCGCAACTGCGCAAAGCCGGCATCCGCATCGAACATGCGAGCTCGCTGACTCCGAAGCAGCAGGAGGCGCTCGCGGCCGAGTTTCACGCGCGCATCGCTCCGGTGCTCACGCCGCTGGCCGTCGATCCCGGTCATCCGCTGCCGTTCCTCGCCAGCGGTGCGTTGAACCTCGCCGTCATTCTCGCGAGCGGCGACGACACGCACACGGCGTTCATGAAAGTGCCGCGCATCCTGCCGCGCTTCATCGCCATCCCCGGCGCGGAGCGCCGCTTCCTGCCGATCGAAGAGCTCGTGCGGACGCATGCCGCCTACTTTTTTCCCGGACTGGAAATCAGGGAGGTGGTCGCGTTCCGCGTGGTGCGCAATTCCGACCTCTTGCTGCGCGAAGACGAGGTCGAAGATCTCCTGAAGTTCGTCGAGACCGAATTGCGGCGCCGCGAGCGGAAGGAAATCGTCTGGATGGAAGTGTCGAGCGCCGCGGGCGAAGCGGCGATCGAGATGCTGCATCGCGAATTGAACGTCGCGCGCGAAGACACGTTCATCACCGCGGGCCTGCCGAAGCTGGGCGATCTGATCGAGATCTACTCGAGCGTCGACCTGCCGTCGCTCAAGGACGAGCCGTTCAATCCGCGGATGCCGGTGGAGCTCGCGACGAGCGAAGACATTTTCTCCATCATCCGCGCGGGCGACGTCCTGCTGCATCGTCCGTACGATTCGTACAGCGCGGTGGTGGAGCTGGTGCAGAGCGCCGCCGACGATCCCGACGTCATCGCGATCAAGCAGACGATGTATCGCACCGAGCCCGGCTCGCTGGTGGTCGAAGCGCTCGCGCGCGCGGCGATGAACGGCAAGCAGGTGACGGCGATCGTGGAAGTGCAGGCGCGCTTCGACGAGGAGCGCAACATCGCCTGGGCGCGCAGGCTGGAAGAAGCGGGCGTGCAGGTGGTCTACGGCCTCGTCGGCATCAAGACGCACTCGAAACTCCTGCTCGTCATCCGGCGCGAGGGCGACGCGCTGCGCCGCTACGTGCATCTCTCGACCGGCAACTACAACGCGAAGACGGCGCGGCTCTACACCGACCTCGACTTGCTGACGTGCGACGCCGGGATCGGCGAAGACGTCGCGCAGCTGCTCAACGTGATCACCGGCTACAGCACGGCAACGGTGCAGGACGTCTTCACGCACGCCTCACCGCGCTGGCAGTGGCAGAAGCTGGTCGTCTCGCCGATCGACTATCACGCCTGGACGCTGAAGATGATCGAGCGCGAGACGCGCCACGCGCGCGAAGGAAAGCCGGCGCAGATCATCGCCAAATTGAACGCGCTGGTCGAGCCGCAGGTGATCGACGCGCTCGATCGCGCTGCCGCCGCGGGGGTGAAGATCGATCTCATCGTGCGAGGCATCTGCTGCCTCGTGCCGCGCGAGAACATCCGGGTGATGTCGATCATCGACCGTTTCCTCGAGCACACGCGCATCTTTCTCTTCCGCAACGCCGGCGCGACCGAGATCTACGTCACGAGCGGCGACTGGATGCCGCGCAACTTCTTCCGCCGCATCGAAGTCACCTGGCCGATCCTCTCCCCGCAGCTCCGCGACCGCATCGAGCTCCAGATCCTCGGCACCTGCCTGGCCGACGACGCAAAGTCCTGGCGCCTGCAACCCGACGGCACCTATCGCCGCCGCAAACCCGGCACCCGCGCCATCCGCAGCCAGCAACGCTTCATCGAAAACGCCCGAGCCGAGGCGGTGAAAATCGAGCCGGGAGTGCCGAGGAGGAAGGTGAAGAAGAAGAGGTAGTTTCTCGGTTGCCCGTTACCCGTTGCCCGTTGCCCAGGCGGTGTTGTCGGTTGTCAGTTGTCGGTTCTCTGCAGCGCTTTGCCTGAGCCTAACGAACCCGAACAACCGACAACTGACAACTGACAAGTGACAACACCACAGCCCGGGCAACGGGCAACGGCCAACGGGCAACCCAATACCTACCGCTTCCTCCTCGCTTTCCTCCGAATCTTCGGCGCCTGCTCGATGGCTTCGTCGTAGTCGCCGAGGGAGACGGCTTCGCGTCTGGTGATCTCGATGAAACGTTGCTGGCTCGAGGCGCCGCCGCGGCGGGGGTGCCAGGTGCCGTCGGGTTGCAATTGCCACGACGAGCCGCCGTCCTGCAGCGAGATTTCGAGGATCTGCTCGGCGCGCTCGCGGACGTGCGCGTCGAGCAGCGGGAACATCACTTCGATGCGGCGCGCGAAATTGCGCGGCATCCAGTCGCCGCTGGAGAGGTAGATCTCCGGCGTGCCGCCGTTCTCGAACCGGATCACGCGCGAATGCTCGAGAAAGCGGTCGACGATCGAGATCACGCGGATGTTGTCGCGCGGCACGAGCGAACAGATCGCACGGACGATGAGGTCGATCTTCACCCCGGCGTCGGCGGCGCGATACAACGCGTCGATGACCAGCGGATCGACGAGCGAGTTGAGCTTCGCGGCGATGCGCGCGGGACGCTTCTCCTTCGCATGCTTCGTCTCCCGCTCGATGAGCGCGAGCAGCCCTTTCTGATAGTCGAACGGCGCGATCAGAAAATGCGTCCACTGCGGACGCGGGCCGTTCCGCTCGAGCACCTGCGTGAGGCTGTTGGCGGAAAAGCCGGTCAGCACGTTCATGAGCTGCGAGGCTTCGCGGCCGAAGGCGTCGTTCGCGGTGAGCAGGTCGAGATCGGTGTAGACACGCGCCGCATCGACGTTGTAGTTGCCGGTCGAGAGGTGCACGTAGTGCCGCAGACCTTTGGCGCCGTCGATCTCTTCGCTGCGGACGACGACGCACATCTTCGCGTGCGCCTGAATGCCCACCAGTCCGTACACGACCTGTGCGCCGGCGTCGTGCAGGCGCGCGGCGAGCGCGATGTTGCGCTTCTCTTCGAAGCGCGCCTGCAGCTCGATCACCACCGTGACCTGCTTGCCGTTCAACGCGCCCATCACCAGCTTGTCGATCACCGGCGATTCTTCGTCGGTCTGATACAGCGTCTGCTTGATCGCCACGACGGCCGGATCGGTGGCCGCGGCGTGCAGCAGCTCGACCACCGCGGTGAACGAATCGTACGGGCGATGCAGCAGCACGTCGCGCTCGCGGACGATCGAGAAAATGTCGGCCGTCGTCGCGAGCCGCTGCGGCAAGCGCGGATTGAATTCGGGATAGCGCAATTCCGGCGCGTCGACGGAGTCGCAGATGTCGGCGAGGTCGTTGATCTTGAGGAATCCCGGCACCGGATACACATCCTCGGCGCGGGCGCGCGTCCCTTCCGTGAGGATGCGCACGATGTCGGCCGAGGCTCGGCTGTCGATTTCGAGACAGACCACCTGCTTCCGTTCGCTGCGGCGCAACTCCGCTTCGACCGAATCGCGCAGATCTTCGACCTCGTCGCGATCGATGCTCAATTCCGAATTGCGAATCACGCGGAACAGCACGGCGCCGCGCAACTGCAGCGCGGGGAAAAAATACTCGAGATGCGCCATCACGAGCGAGCCGATCGGCACGTACCGTCCCCGCGCGACGTGGATGAATCGCGGCAGGAGCGGCGGCAGCTTGAACAGCACGACGTGCTCGCCGCCACGTCCCGATTCGACCGTCACGGCAATGTTGAGACTGAGGTTCGCGACGAACGGGAATGGATGGCCGGGATCGATGGCCAGCGGCGTGAGCACCGGCGCGATCGATTCGCGAAACTTCGCGCTGAGCTGCTCCTGCTCTTCGGGCGGCAGCTCGCGAAAGCTCTCCACGATGATCCGCCGCGCGCGCAGCTCCGGCAGCAGCTCGTCGTTGAGGCAGCGGTACATGTCGTCGAGCAGCGCGCGCGCCTGCTGCCGCATCGCGGTCATCTGTTCCGACGGCAGCATCCCTTCCTGCGTCCGGTCGTCGATCCCCGCGTCGATCAGATCGCGCGCGGCGCCGACGCGCACCATGAAAAATTCGTCGAGGTTGCGCGAACAGAAGGCGAGATAGCGCAGGCGCTCGAGCAGCGGCACTGCCGCGTCTTCGGCCTTTGCGAGGACACGCCGGTTATAGTCGAGCCGGCTCAGCTCGCGATTGAGAAGCGGAATCGATCTTGCGGACGCCAAAGCGCGCCGATTCTAGTGCGCGCTGCGGACGCCGCAACGCACGTTCACACCGTCTTTACCCATGCCTTACGCATTTCAGCAGGAGGAACCGATTGCCGCCGGAGTGCGGCGGGTCGCGGACGAACAGATCGTTCGCGCGCGCGGACAGCTCACCGACGCGAAAGCGGCGCGGGAGAAACGCGTCCACGACGCACGCAAACGCTTCAAGGAAACGCGCGCGCTGCTGCGGCTCGTGCGCGGCCCGCTCGGCGAGCAGTTCGCGTTCGAGAACGCCTGGTTTCGCGATGCCGGACGCGAGCTCGCCGGCGTGCGCGATGCCGACGCGGTGCTCGAGGCGCTGGAGAAACTCGCGTTGCCGCGCCGGCTGCACAACCGGCTGAAGAAAACGCTCACCGCCCGGCGCGTGGACGTCGATCTCGATCAGCTGATCGCGCGTACGCTCGAACAACTGGCGCTCGCGCAGGCGCGGGCCGCGCTCTGGCCCGACATGGACGACGCGTTCGCGACGCTTGCGGCGGGGCTCGCACGCACGTATCGCGAGGGGCGGCGCGCGCGGAAGCACGCGCACTCGGACGAACAGCTGCACGAGTGGCGCAAGCACGTGAAGACGCACTGGTATCACGCACAACTGCTGCGCCATGTCTGGCCGGCGATGATGAAGCCGTACGCGGCGGTGCTCGAAGAGCTCTCCCGCGCCCTCGGCGATCATCACGATCTGCACGTGCTGCGCGCGAGCGTCCCGGACGCGCCGCCGGAGCTCCTCGACGCGATCGACACGCGTCAGCGCGAGCTCGAACGGCAGGCGAACGAGATCGGGAAACGCGTCTACGCCGAACGTCCGCGCGCATTCGTGGCGCGTATCGAGACGTGGTGGGCCGCCTGGCGATGACGCTGTTTCGCAGCGTGCCCACGCCGTCTGATGCGCGCCTCATTTTCATCGGCGACATTCACGGCTGCTACGACGAGCTGCGCGCGCTGCTCGACCGCGTCGCGCCGGCGCCGCGCGACGTGGTCGTCTCCGTCGGCGACATCGTGACGAAAGGCCCTGCCGTCGCCAGATGCCTCGAGATGTGGCGCGAGCGCGGCTATCTCGCCGTACGCGGCAACAATGAGATCAAGATCCTCGAAGCGGCGCATCCGCTCTTCCGCTTCTTCGCCCTCGACAATCGCGACGTGCTGCTGCGGAACGATCTCCTGCGCTACATCGCCTCGTGGCCGCTGGTGCTCGATTTTCCCGACGCGAACGTCACCGCCGTCCATGGCGGATTTCTCCCGCAAATGAACGTGACGGAGGCCGACGTCGCGCGCGAAGAGCAGGTCGTGCCGAAGCTGCGCTGGATCCGCAAAAAAGACGGCGAGTGGATGTATGCAGGCAAAGAGAAGAAGAAAAAGAACGACGTGCTCTGGGCGGAAAAGTGGAAAGGCGGGCGTTTCGTCGTCTACGGCCACACGCCCGTCCGCCAGCCGAAATTCGACAGGTTCGCCCTCGGCCTCGACACCGGCTGCGTCTACGGCGGCGCGTTGACCGCCGCGATCTTCACGCGCGGCGAGTGGACGCTGCAGCACGTGCCGGCAGCACGTCCGTACGCGTGACGCGCGCACACGCCGCGGCCGGGATGCCGATCAGCAGCGCGTGCACGATCACGCCCGACACGACCCACGCGAGATTGAATCGCGACGGTGCGCTGGCCGACAGCGGGATGACGAGGTAGTTCATCACCGCGTAAACGCCGAGGCCGTAGATCGCGCCGCAGAGAATGTAGCGCCGCAACAGAACGTCGAAGCGCCCGCTTAGCCACCAGTAAACGACCACGATGGCGAGAGCGATGAAGTAATGCAGCGCCACGCCGAGGGCCACGGTTGCGGCGCCACCTTCGAACGCGCCGCGTCCGAGCAAACCGGCCGCGATGCTCTGAAAGATGCGCGTCGGCGTCGCGCCACGCGGCACCCAGAACACGATCGCAAACAGCGCGTCGATCGATCCGACGAGAATGCCGCCGCCGAGAAGAACCGCGAATGGTGAGCGTGCCTGCATGATCGGGCGAGCGTACCCGCGCACGATGCGCCCGCGGTACCCGCGGCAGTTACAGATCGGGTTCTTTGCGGGTTGGAACGGAGCGCCGCGCCGGATCACGCGCTACCGGTGGAGCGGCGGGCTCTTAGCCCGCCGGCATTGTTCGACGTCGGCGGGCTGAGAGCCCGCCGAAACCGTTCCCGCCCGGCGGGCTGAGCGCCCGCCGCTCCACCAGCACGGCTCGAGGAACGCTTTCCCCATCACTCCCCAAGCTTGCGGAGGATTCTCGGCGGGAGGAGCCACTCCAGAATCGCGGTGCCGTCGGGATTCAGGCGGATGCCGTAGCAGCCGCCTTTTTTCAGCTCGATGGCGTCGGATTCTTTGATGTGCACCAGCGCGCGGAGGTTGTCGGTGAGGCTCGGCTCGTGACCGACGATGATGGCGCGGCGTTCCTCGATGTCGGCGATGAGCGCGAGGAACTGCTTCGCTCCGGCGTCGGGCACCAGCGCGTCGACGGTGTTGATGTCGAGGCGCGAACGGTAGGCTTTCGAGACCCAGAGCGACGTCTGCACCGCGCGCAAAAGCGGGCTCGAATAGATCGCTTCGGCTTTCGGCAATGCGCGCTCGAGTCCGCGCGCGATCTGCTTCATCCGCGCGTGTCCGTCGGCGGTCAGGCCGCGGTCCTCGTCCCGTTTCTCCGGCGTCGCCTCTTCGGCCACGCCGTGGCGCAGGAGCACGATGAAGCGTTCTGCCCGCTCAGGCGGCGGAGCTGCTTTTTTCTTCAAAATCGACATCGGTCCCGAACACCTTTCCAAAGTACCTGGCTCGTTTAGCGGCGGATGCGAGCTCGACGTCGGCGTCGCCGCGCAGCCGCACGTGAAAGCGCACCTCGCGCTCGGCGATCTCGACCGCCACGTCGCGCACCGCGCGCCTTCTGCCGCGATCGAGCGCGTCGGCGATGCGGAGGATCGCCACGAGCCGGCGCACGATCTCCTGCTGCGTCGGGGTGAGCTGCGCGAAGTTGTCGTCAGCTTCGTCCGGAGTGCTCTTGCGGTAGTAGCGCGCGACGTTCGCCACGATCGCCACCTGATCGGTCGTGAAGCCGCGCAGGCCGGCGTGGCTGATGAGGTAGTACGAATGTTTCTGATGATCCTGATACGCGACGTGCATGCCGACTTCGTGCAGCAGCGCGGCGTATTCGAGCAGCTCCCGCTCGCCGGTGTTGAAGCGATGGAGGTCGCTGGTCTGATCGAAGATGCGCAAGGCGAGGCGGGCGACGTGGGTCGCATGCGCGCGCTCCACGTCGCTCCGCTCGACGAGGCTGAGCACCGAAGAACGGCGCACGCTGTCGCCTTTCCTGCTGCGCGGCTGGCGCACTTCGTCGAGCACATGTTCCACGATGCCTTCGCGCAGGGCGGCGTCGCAGGAGCGCAGTTGTTCGACTTTCAGCTTGCGCATGATCTCGTCGAGCACGATCGCGCCGCCGAGGATCGTTTCGGCACGCCGTTCGTCGAGTCCGAAACGGCGCGCGCGCTCGCTTGCGGACAGCGGCGTCAGCGCCGCGATCACTTCGCGCAGCCGCTTGCGCGAAAGCCAGCGCAGACCCGACGACATCGCGTCGCCGTTCGCGGCCGCGAGCGTCGACAACGCGACGATGGTGCCGGAGGTGCCGACCGAAAAGTCGAAGCCCAGGCGGGCGACCGAGACCAGGGCTTTCTTGAGACGCTTGCGAACGTACTCGCGGCAATCATCGACGGCGGCGGAGGTGGCGGCGCGATCGAGGTCGAACATCTGCGCCATGCGCAACGCTCCGACCGGCTCGCTGCGCGTGAGATAGACCTCGTCCTGCGTGCCGACGATGATCTCGACGCTGCCGCCGCCGATGTCGATCGCGAGCGCGGTGCCGCCGTGAAAATCGATCGCGCTGCGCACCGCGCGGTAGATGTAATCGGCTTCTTCCTCGCCCGAGATCACCCGCACGTCGATGCCGGAGGCCTTGTGCGCGGCGTTGATGAAGCGCTGGCCGTTCGGTGCTTCGCGGATCGCGCTCGTGGCGACGGCGACGACGTCCGTCACCTGCCACCGTTCCGCGATGCCGGCCATCCGCTGCAGCGCGGCCACTCCGCGGTCGATGGCCTCATCGGTCAGCGGGCGTCCTTCCAGACTCCCGCGGCCGAGCTGCACCATGTCTTTTTCCTTGTCGATCACACGGTAGCCGTGGCGCTGCTGCTCCACGACCACCATGTGAATCGAATTGGTCCCGACGTCGATCGCGGCAATGCGCTGCTTGCGAGGCACGGCCGCGATTATGCGGTGTTACTTGACCGGAAAGTATCCGACCTTCGTGACGAGCTGCTGCCCTTCCGGACCGGTCGCCCAGTCGATGAACGCTTTCATCTCTTTCGACGGCTTCACGCGCGTGTAGAGATAGAGGTACCGGCTGATCGGATACTGGCCGCTGCGGACGGTATCGAGCGTCGGCAGGATGGCCGCGCTCTTGTCGTCCTTCTTCACCGCCGCGAACTTGATGCCTTTCGCGTACGCCGCGCCGCCGTAGCCGATGCCATTCGCGTCTTTCGCAACCGCGTTCACGACGGCCGCGGTGCCCTGCAGCGTCTGCGCGCGCGGCGAGTAGTCTTTGCCCATCAGCACGTTGTCTTTGAAGTACTGGTAGGTGCCGGAGGAGTTCTCGCGCGAGTAGAGGATGATCGACGCATCCTTGCCGCCGACCTGCTTCCAGTTCGTGATGCGGCCGGTGTAGATGTCGCGGATCTGCGCGAGCGTCAGCTCTTTCACCGGGTTCGATGCGTTGAGATAGATCGACAGACCGTCGCGGGCGATGGGATAGGCGTAACCGGTCGTGGCGAAACGCGCTTTCAGCTTGTCGACTTCGCTCGTCTTGATCGGACGCGACGAAGCGGCGATGTCGGTGGTGCCGTTGATGAGCGACGCGATTCCGACGCCGGAACCGCCGCCACTGATCTGGATCGTGGTGCCCGGCTGTTTCGCCATGAAGCCTTCCGCGAGGCGGGCGTTCATGATGACCATCGTGTCGGAGCCTTTGATCGAGATCGGTTTCGCGGCGAAAAGCGGAAGCGCGACGAGCAGCGCTGCAATCAGTTTTTTCATGGGATCTCCTAGAAGCTGTACTGGTAGCGAAGGGTGAAGACGTTGTCGGCGGGGTCGTTGATCTCGTGCTCCGGCTTCTCGTACGCGGCCATCACTTTGCTGTTCGCGTCGAGATGGAAGATGTACGAGCCGCCGAGCGTGCGGATGGAGTTGTTGTCGACGTTGGTGTCGGCGTCGTACTCGTCGAGCCGCACCACGAACTGATGGCGCGTGCCGAGGTTCTGGATCGCGTAGAAATACCAGCCGTCGACGTCGTGCGACTGAGTGCGGGTGGTGTTCGCGGCGGGGGCTTGTGTGCCGCGGATGTACTCGCCGCGAAGGCCGAGGCCGGGGACGGGCGTGGCCCACTGAAAGTCGAAGCCGAGACGCTCTTTGTCGAACTCGATTCCGGCCGCCTGCGTGCTCGTGGCGACGAGATCGGAACCGCGGTAGAACGAGGCGGCGACGTCGAGCGGACCGAACGAGTAGCCGAGGCGGCCGACGATGTCTTTGCGCTTGTTGACGTCATCCGAGCGCGAGGTGCCGGTGCCGTTGACCACCGCGATCTGGTAGCGGAGACGCTCGCCGAGTCCGAGTCCCGAGAGCATGACGCCGCGATCGCGCTCGCCGGGGAAGAGCGTGCGGATCACGCGCGAGCGCTCCGGCATTTCACGCGCGCTCGAGGAGTACATGATCTCGAAGCCGAACGGCCAGTTGAACTGACCGGCCGTGAGCGTGTTCTTCCACGTGGTCCACGGCTCGGTGAATTCGACGTAGCCATCCTTGAGCGACACGCCGGAGCTCGTGATGTCGGGCTGCAGCACGAAGCGCGAGGTGGGGCTGAATTGATAGGTGAATTTGACGCGCGCACGGCGCACCGAGAACTGGTCGAGATTGCGCGTGCCGGTCGAGCCGCCGAGCTCATTGCGCGACCGTTCGTCGTTGACGTACTGCGCCTGCAGGTAGCCGGAAAACCGCATCCGGTTGAGGTTCTCGAGCGAGTTGCGCATCTCGGTGAACGCTTCACCCATGCTCTCGAGGCGGCCGTTCGTGTCTTCGGCAGAAGGGGTGGTCGGCGTCCCTTCCGGGATCTCGTCCGAGCCCGGCTCGACTTCGGGCGTGGGCGGTTGCTGCTGTTGCTCCTGCTGCTCCTGCGCCGCGGCGTCGATCCCTTCCTTCGTGATCGCTACCTCGTCCGCAAACATCGGCACCGCGAGCAGCAGCGCCAGGATCCACTTCAGTTTCATTCGTGATTTCTCCTGCGCGCAGTCTGGCGACGAG
The DNA here is from genome assembly GCA_036387295.1 of Thermoanaerobaculia bacterium. Classification (GTDB taxonomy): domain Bacteria; phylum Acidobacteriota; class Thermoanaerobaculia; order Gp7-AA8; family Gp7-AA8; genus QHVT01. Next base: position 12,576 of record DASVUA010000170.1, read on the forward strand.
GAGAAAAGCCACGAAGGAAGCGAAGTGAAGACGAGGTGAAGAAGGTGTTCGCGCCGGTTCATGCGCGAACGCGAACGGTCTCTTGTGGAGCGGCGGGGG
>DASVUA010000171.1:0-2649 GCA_036387295.1 Thermoanaerobaculia bacterium
CTCAAGCTCCCGTTACTTCTTCACGGTTTTCGCGAGGTATTCGCGGATTTTTTCTTGGGTGGCGGGACTGCTCCACTGGTCGAGGACTGTCGGATCAAAGTCGTTGGCGTAGTGTTTGGCGCGGCCGATCGTGCGGTCGCGGAGCTGGCGTTTCGCGAGCGCGAAGGCCTCGGACGGCAGCGCTGCGAATTGCCTCGCGAGTTCCGCGGCGCGCGTGAGGAGCGTCGCGGGTTCGGCCACTTCGTCGATGAGGCCGAAGCGGAGCGCGTCGTCCGGCATGAACGTGCGGCCGGTGTACATCAGCATCTGCAGGTGCTGCGGCGGGACGGCGAAGCGCACCGTCTCGATGACGCTCGGCGGAAACGGCACACCGACCAGCAATTCCGGGATTCCGATGCGGCCATTCCCTGCAGCCATCAGGCGATAGTCGGCGGCGAGCGTGAAGACGCAGCCTCCCGCGATCGCATGTCCGTTCGCCGCGACGATGAGCGGCTTGGTGAACGAGAAGAGGTCGAGCAGCGTGCGCGAGAGCGAGGGGAGAAAGCGCTCGGCGTATTCGCGGCCGCCATCGACGAGGCGATAGAGGTCGACGCCGGCCGAAAAGATCGACCCGCTCCCGGTGAGGATCAGCGCGCGCGCATCGGAGGCCTGTACTTCGGCCACCGCGAGCGCGAGTGAGTCGACCAGCTCCACGTCGAGCGCACTCGCTTTGCCATGCGCAAGACGAAGGGTGGTGATGCCGTCGTTGTCGCTGCGTTCAATCATGGGGCGGATTGTAAGAGAGAGGCGTGTTGTCGGTTATGAGTTGTCGGTTGTCTGTGCCGTACCGCGAGAACGCACCGACAACCGACAACATCACCTCCCCCTCAACGCTTTCGCAATCTCGCTCGCCTCGTCGCTCGGCGTGAAACTGCGCGTCACGATTCCGTTCGCATCGAGGAGGTAGATGTTGAGCGTGTGATCGACCAGCGCGCCGGCGGCAGAGCCGTCGTTGCGGATCTCGTATTTCGCGCCGAGGCGTTTCACCACGCTGTCGATCTGCTCGCGCGAGCCGGTGAGGCCCTTCGCCGGCACGCCTGCAAAGTAGTCGAGATAGCGCTCGAGCACCGCCGGCGTGTCGCGAGGATCGACGCTCACGAAGAGCGTCGGAATCGCACGCGCATCCGCGCCTGCTTCGCGATACGCGCGTGCGATCTTCGAAAGCGTGATCGGGCAGGCGTCGGGACAATGCGTGTAGCCGAAGAAGAGCAATGCCGGCTTCCCGCGCAGCGACGCAAAGCGAAACGGCCGGTTCTGTTCGTCGACGAGCGTGAGGTCGTGCGTGCTTGCGCGCGTGACCGGCGCGGCCGCGGCAGGCGGCGCTTTCGGCGATGACGGTTCCGCCCGTTCCACGCGTGCCGTGACGTTGCGCGTCGTGCCGTCGTGCAGCTTCAGCGTCAGCTCGACCGCATCGCCGGCGCGCAGATCGCGATGCACACCGATGAGCATCAGGTGCGAGCCGCCCGGCCGCAGGCGCGTGCGGCGGCGAGGCTCGAGGACGATCCGCTCGACCTGCCGCATCGACATCACGCCGCCCGTCATCGCCGTCTCGTGCATCTCGACCACGCGCGCCGCCGGCGAGGTCACGCCGACGATCGCGAACGGCGCGTCGGTTCCGTTCATCACCTCGAGATACGCCGCCGCGATGTTCCACGCCGGATTCGATTCGCCGGCCCACGCACGCTCGACGGTCAGCGCGCGCGGCGGCGGTTTCATGGCGAGGATGTAGTCTGCGATCGCCATCCGTTCGCGTTTCGGGATGTCGGGATATGCAGGCATGCCGGTGCGTCCGTCAGCGATGCCGAACGCGATCGTCGCGGCGATCCCTTCCGCCGTGCGCGCTCCGCTGAACGTGTCGAGGTAGCGCAAGTCGCGCGGCGGGAAATGTGCGAGCGCGGCGGCGGGACCGTTTGCGTCGCCGTTCACGCCGTGGCAGGCGGCGCAGCCGTACGCGAGGTACAGCTCGCGTCCGTCCGGCGCTTCCGCACCCGGACCGCATGCGACGAGGAAGAGCGAGACAAGCAGCAGAACCGAGCGGCACCGGAAACGCACACGCGCATTGTACGAACGGCGTTGCACGGCCGCGCCCGGTTATCTTTCTTGACCGGTGCTCGTCCAAGAGCCGTTGGAGGAACGCTTGACCCGGAAGATCCTGCTGTCGATTGCAGTCAGTCTGTTGCTCAGCCTCGTCTTGATCGCGGTCGCCGTTGCGGTGCCGCCGCCGCAGACAGGCGCCCGCGCGTACGACTCCGTTCGCGCCGAAGCCGAAAAGTTCTACGCCGAGAAGTCATTCAGCCGCGCTCACGAGCTTTATGAACAAGCCGCGAAGCTGCAGTTGACGGGCGAAGAAGCGCTCTGGGTGGAGTTCCGACTCGCCGACACCACCTGGCGCGCCGACGCCGCGAGCCCCGATCGCGATGCGACGAAACGCGACGCGGCGCGCGTGACGCTCGAACGGATCGCCGCGAGCACGACGTTCGCTCGCGTGGCGGCCGAAGCGAGCGAATCGCTGGGTGACTACTTCGGCACGCATCCATATCAGCACGATCCCGGACAGGCGCACCGCTGGTACCTCGCCGCCCTCGATTATTGGGCGGGAAGCGATGACCT
>DASVUA010000172.1:0-3226 GCA_036387295.1 Thermoanaerobaculia bacterium
CGTGCGATCTCCTGCATCGTCTGAACGTCCGCGTCGCGAAAGGGCTTGCCGTCGCAACGTGCCACTGAAAGCGCGCCGACCGTTTCGTCGCCGCTGCGCAACGGCGCGACGATGAATGCGTTGGGACGCAGCTCGCGCAACGCGTCGTGGTGCCCTTCGTGCGAAGCGAGGCCGGGATACGCCTGTTCGTCGAGATCGTTGCGGACGATCGCCTCGCCACCGGCAATCGCGGCGATGGCCGGATGGCTTCGATTGCGCGCCAGGTTCGATCCGAGCGACGACTCCATGAGCCTCGCCTGACTCGGAGTGCGGCCCGAGACGGCGTAGCGATTCACGTCTTCGCCTTCGATGATGTCGGCAGCCGCGACGTCGGCAAACTCGACGATCAGCAGATCGGTGAGCTGTTGCAGCGCTTGCCGGACGTCGAGCGTCGTGGCGAGCACGCGCACCGTGTTCGCGACCATGTCGCGGCGCTTTTCCGCGACGCGCGCGGCGGTGATGTCGCGCGCGACGAGCGCGAGCCCGATCGGCGCCCCTTCGGCATCGCGGAGCGAGGTCGCGCGGAGGCCGTACTCGGTGCCGTCATCCTGAGTCAGAAACGCCGACTCCCCCTGGCCGTTGCGCCCCGCGGCCGCCGACTGAATGGCCTGGCGTGCGGCGGCGGGGAGGGTTTCGGCGAACGGCGCGCCGCGGCGGATCGTGCCGAACGCGCGCGCCGCGGCACCGTTGTAGGCGAGCACGCCGCCCGATGGATCGAGCACGACGATCGCGTCGGAAAGCTGATCGAGCACCGAGGCGAGGAAATGATCCGAGATCATCGCGCGCCGCGGCGGCGGTGCGGCGGAATGCGTGAGCGTGGTGTTCAGCCGTCCGAGCGTCGTGCGGAGTTTGCGGCGCCGCTCGGTGCCCTCGATCGCGTTGCGCACGGCCTCGGCCGCGGCATCGGGACGGTCGGCAGGGGCGATCGACCACTGCGTACCGATGCGGCCGACGAGCAGCTCGCGCCGCAACGCGGGATCGGTGGCAGGGGTCGTGAGAAAAATGATGTGCGCGTCGGGAGCGTTGCTCCGCAGCTGCCGCGCAACCTGCAGCGGCGCTTCGACGTCGGGGTCGATCATCACGACATCGAACGGCTCGCGCGGTTTCGCCGCCGGCGCTTCCGAACGGACGTCGATCCCGCTCTCACGAAGATTCGTGACGATGGCGTCGGAGCGTCTGTCCGACGTCGAGCGGATGCGGAGAAGTGCGGTCATGGCGTCATAGCAGCGGTTGTCCGAGCAGCGCGCGCCCCGTCCAGAGCCGCAGAAGATCGGTGGTCGGTGCCATCACGTGGCTCGCGCGCACGTCGCGCAACAGCCGCGCGAGGACGTCGTTTTCGCGATAGGCGAGGCCGCCGCAGAGCGTCATCGCTTCATTCACGACCGCGACCGCCATTTCGCTCACCTCGGCTTTGCTGCTGAGGATCGACGCGAGCGCGGCCGGATCGCCGTTGTCACCGCCGTACGCCGCGGCGTAGAGCAACTGCCGCGCCGCTTCGACCCGGCTCCAGAGCTGCCCGATCCGGTGCTGAACGATGTCGGACGCTGCGACCGACTCGCCCGTCATTTCGTAGACGCGGGTGCGGACGTGATTGATCGCGTAATCGAGCGCCGCCTGTGCGATGCCGAGGTATGTGCCGGACATCGCGACGAGAAAGTAAGGGGCGACGATCTCGAAGATGTACCAGATCTGTTCGCCTTCACGCCCGAGCAGGTTCCGGCGCGGCACGCGTGCGTCTTCGAGATGCATCGTGTTCGCGGCATTGCCGCGCATGCCGAGGCCGTTCCAGTGGCCCGACCAGCGCACGCCCGGCGTGCCTTCGTCGACGAGGAGACAACTGAACTCGCCGTGCGACGCGTCGCTGGCGACTGTCGAGATGACGTATGAATTGGTGTGCTCGCCGTTCGTGACGAAATGCTTGAGTCCTCGCGCCGAAAACTCCTCTCCATGCGAGGTGAGCTGGGTCGTAGGGAGATAAAAGTGCACGCCGGTGCCCGGTTCGCTGACGGCGAGCGTGGTGAGGTGGCGTCCTTCCGCGATCGGACGAAGGTAGTGCTCGCGATGGTAGTCGGTCGGTTTCGCGGCGATGACCGCGCTGCCGACGCAGTGCATGCCGTAGCAGATCGCCGAAGACGAGCAGGCTTGCCCGAGGATCTCGGTGAGCGAGGCGAGGGCAACCATGCCTTCTCCCAGGCCGCCGAGCTCCTCGGGAACATGCAGGCCGGTGAGCTTCGCCTCCGCGAGCGCGCGGAACGTGTGCTCCGGCCACATCTGTTTTTCGTCGACTTCGGCCGCACGCGGTGCGGCGACATTCATCGCAATGTCTCTCGTCAGGTCCTGCAGCCGGCAAAGTTGTGCTGAAAAGTAGATCGACATCGTTTCCACTCGCGCTCGCGCCGTGATGGCGCTCACACGGTTCCTGCACGTCAAGGGCCGATCTGTGGCGCACCGCGCGAATCGGTAGCGGCGGAGGGGCTTTTGACGCACACTCCGTGGGCGTTTGGCGTTCGGCGTCAGGAAACGCCGTGAGCCGAAAGGAGCCACCGATGCCTGAGACCCGACACATCACTCCCACGGAAGGCGACGTGCTCGTGCTCGTCGGAACGATGAAAGGGGCGTTCATCCTGCGCTCCGACGCGGCCCGCACGACGTGGGAGATGGGCGGCCCGTATTTCCCCGGCAGCGCGGTCTATGCGCTGGCGTATGACCGCCGGGCCGGACGCCGGCGGCTCTGGGCCGGCCCGCAGAGCATGCATTGGGGCGCGCTGCTGCGCTCGAGCGACGATTTCGGCCGGAACTGGACGAACCCTGAGACGGCGGCGGTGAAGTTTCCGGAAGGAGCAGGCGTCGCGCTCAACAACATCTGGCAGGTCGTGCCGGGGCGCGAGTCGGAGCCGGATACGTTGTACTGCGGCGTCGAGCCGGCGGCGCTGTTCGTCTCGCGCGACGCCGGCGAGAGCTGGTCGCTGACCGAAGCGTTGTGGAACCATCCGCAGCGCGTGCGCTGGGAGCCGGGCGGCGGCGGGCTGTGCATGCATACAGTGCTGCTCGATCCCGCCGATGTGAATCGCATCCGCATCGCCGTCTCGACGGCTGGGATGTATGTGACGGAAGACGGTGGCGCGACCTGGCGTCCGTCGAACAAAGGTGTGCGCGCCGACTTTCTGCCCGACAAGCATCCCGAGTT
>DASVUA010000173.1:0-5043 GCA_036387295.1 Thermoanaerobaculia bacterium
CGAGTACCAGGACGGCGTGCTGATTCATCATCTCGACTTCATCGGACGCCTCTACCTCGTGCCGGCGACGCTGATGCTCTTCCTCCTCGCGCTCGAACGCCGAACGATCGCGATCGCCATCCTGCTGCTCCCGATCGTCTACGGCGGCATCGTCACCTGGCGCGATCACGCCCGCTTTCAGCGCACGTACAAACGGATCTACACCACCGCCATGCGCGGCAGCGTCAAACCGCTGACCGTGCAGTTCCCGCCGAAGCCGCTCGACGACACGGTGCGCGGCGTGAAGATCGGCGACATTCCGGAGTGGTCGGTGATGATCGACGCGAAGACGGGGCGGTTGCGGTATCGGTGAGGACTGGGCGTTACGCGTTAGGCGTGTGGGGTGAGTCGCGATTGGGGAATGACACACTAAAGCCCAATGCCCAAAGCCCGCGCGCGAAGCGCGCGCTACCTCTTATCGAATTCGAGCAGCGGCAACTTGCGCGACGGCGCGCCGGGCATCGGCGCGTGCACGTCGCCCACGCGCGTCGCGCCGAGCTTGATGTAGAAGCGTTCGGCGTTCGGATCGGCCACCACGGCGATGACGCCGCGGGCCTGGTTCGTCGCATGTTCGACCAGCGCGCGGCCGACACCCTTGCCGTGGCAGTTCGGGTCGACCCACACGTGCTCGAGAATCGCGCCGACTTCACCTTCCTGCAACTGGCAGACGCCGACGACATTGCCGTCGACGGAGGCGACGAACGTGCGGTGCTTTTCGATCGCAGCGGGAGTGATGGCGAGACTTTCGCGCCACTCCTCGAGCCATTCGGCCGGATAGCCCCAGTGTGCTTTGGCGAGGCGCGCGAGCTCCGTCGCGCGTTCGGAGTCGGTTGTCGTCGCGCGACGGATCTCGATTTTCATCGGCGCATGCTACAGCAGTTGCCGGTGCCAGGAGTCGGCGGCGCGCCGTTCCCACGATCCCTGCCGCACCTCACCCAGCCGCTCGGCGGTGATGTCGAACACAGGCGTCTGCCCGTTGGCGGCGGTGCGGAACTGCGAGCGGTCTATGGCGCGAACGCGCTCGCCTTCGCGATAGAAAATGCGATTCGAATCGAGGATCTGCACGCCGAGCTCCGACTCGAGCTTGCGCAGCGTGCCGAACATCCGGTCGATGCTGCAGCCCGACTTTTCGCTGCGCTCGTCGGCGGCGACGACGAGGAACGACCCCTCGCGCACTTCCGCGGCGGCGGTGATGGGGGTGCCGTGCGAGGCCCATTGCTCGAGAAAGCCTTCGACGGTGCGCTGTACGTGCGCGCTCTTCGCCTCGTCGAGCGCCGGGGAAATGCCGAAAATCCAGATGTGTGCGTCGTTGCTGAGCTGTTCGATGGGGATCCGCATGGCTGCAGTTTATCTCGCCGGTTGATCCCGCGCAGACGCAGCATAGACTTGGAGCTCACATGAGCATTTCCCGAATCTTCGACATGCTGGCCGGCCGCGCGGAAAATGCACAGCCGCAACGGCAGCAGCACGACCCGCTCCGCCTCGCCACCGCCGCCATCCTCCTCGACATCGCGTACGCCGACGGCGAGTTCAGCCCCGCCGAAGACGGCAACGTGGTGGGGTTCCTGACGCATCGTTTCTCGCTCGACGAGAACGACGCAAAAGAACTGCTCGACGCCGCGGACGAGATCCGCAAGAAGACCGTCGACCATTTCGCGCTGACGCACTACATCCGCAAAAACGCCCCCCTCGAAGAGCGGATCGACATCGTGAAAACGATGTGGCGCCTCGTCTACAGCGACGGCACCCTGCACCAGCACGAAAACTACCTCGTCCGAAAACTAGCCGACCTCCTCGGCCTGGAACACCACGTGATGATCGACGCCAAATCGGCCGTCATCCGGGAGCTAGGGCAGTAGGCGCCGGGGGGCGCGACTACCGTGGGGGGCCGCTCTTCCTGTGTCATCCCGCGCTTCAGCGCGGGATCCCCTACCGAAGCGAGACGCCGTTGCTCATCTGCATGGGATTCCGCGCTGAAGCGCGGAATGACACCCCCGAACAAGAGGCGCGCGTTCCCCCCCTTGTCATCCTGAGCCCCGCAGAGGGCGAAGGACCTTCCACCATGCAACGGAGAAGGTCCTTCGCCGTCTTCGCGGCTCAGGATGACATCGCCCTGTGTCATCCCGCGCTTCAGCGCGGGATCCCCCTACCGAAGCGAGACTCCGTTGCTCATCTGCAGGGGATTCCGCGCTGACGCGCGGAATGACACGTTGAACAAAAGCGTCTTTACGCCGCTCTACTTCTCCTGCGTGAGCAGGGCGAAGCCGATCATTTTGTAGAGGAGGCGGGCGCCGACGTTGGCGTCCCATTCGGTTTCGCCGGGGGAGACTTCGCAGAGGTCGAGGCCGACGATGCGCTTGCCGGCGCGGCGGATGGCGCGCAGCAGGCCGATGGCTTCGTTCCATGAGAGGCCTCCCGGAACGGGGGTGCCGGTGCCGGGGCAGAGCGTGGGATCGAGGCCGTCGATGTCCCAGGAGAGATAGACGTCGTCGGGAAGCGCGGCGACGATCTCGTCGGCGATTCTCGCGAACGCCACTCCTTCTTCTTTGCGCGCGGCGACTTCGGCGTCATAGAAGGTCACGATTCGGCCGTTGGAGTCGTCGATCATCTGCCGCTCGGCCTGGCCGAGGTCTCGGACACCGACCTGAACGAGCTTCCCGACGCCGTCGATCTTGCGCATCACGTTGTTGAAGATCGAAGCGTGCGACCAGGTGAAGCCCTCGTAGGCATCGCGAAGATCGGCGTGCGCATCGAGATGGAGGATGCCGAGCCCTGGATATTTTTCGGCGTACGCCCGGATCGCGCCGAACGGCACGGAGTGATCGCCGCCGAGGATCACCGCCAGCTTGTCTTCGGCAAGAAGCGCGGCGGTCTGATCGTAGACCCACTCGTTCATCTGCTCGCCGAGCTCGTTCACCTTCGCCGCCGCGTCGCGTGTTGCTTCGTCGACCACGCCCCCCTTCTCGATCACCGCCGCCGCGATTTCTTTCGCGTCGCGATTCCAGCGGGCCACGTTCTCCGGAACATCGAGCATCGCGATGCCCTGCGCGTAAGGACGCCCGGTCTCCTGATCGAACAGGTCGACCTGCTTCGACGCTTCGAGCACCGCCTCGGGGCCTTTGGACGTGCCGCCGCCATACGACGTCGTAGCCTCGAACGGCACCGGCACGATCACGACTTTCGAGTCTTCGGGCGCGAACGGCAGGCCGTAAATGCCGCTTTCCGCGGGAGCAGGACCGTCGGGATCGAAATCAGAGGGAAGAACGGTTTTTTGCGGTTTGGTCAACATGTTGTCGGTTCTCGGCTGCCCGTTGTCCGTCGTGACTCGCGCCGCGCGGACAACCGACAACCGAGAACGGGCAAACTAATCGAGATCGAACGGATTCACGAACTTTTCGTCCGATTGTTCGGCGCGCTGGAGTGCTTCCTTGAAGCGCTCCTCGAGAATGCGGCCGCGGTCTTTCTGGCTCTCGAGCTGCCGGTCGAAACGGCGCGCCGCTTCGCTCTTCTGCGATTCGAGGCCCGCCACCATCGCCTCGAGCGAGCCGCCCGGACCGCGATGCTCTTTCGCCTTGTGCAGCAGGACCTCGCCGTTCAGCCGGTCGACGACGAGCGTTGCCTCACAGCAGGGACAGGTGATTTCGAAGTTCTTGGCCATGGGACTGGGGATTGTAAACGGGGCGGCGATTGGATGTGGGGCGTTGGGCGTTGGGCGTTGGGGGTGCGTCGCCCGAACGACCGTACACCCCAAATGCCTAACGCCTAACGCCCAGCGCCTCTCCCATCGAGCGCGGATCGCAGATCCTCCACCAGATCGTCCGAATGCTCCAATCCGATCGAGCACCTCAGCAGGTTCTCGGCGGTGCGGCTGCCGGCGCCTTCGCTTGACTGGCGATGCTCGATGAGACTTTCGACGCCGCCGAGAGACGTTGCGCGGACGAAGAGGCGTGTGCCCGCGGCCACCTCGAGCGCGTCGGCGCGCGTGCCGCGCACGAGGAACGAGAGCATGCCGCCGAACGACGACATCTGCCGGCGCGCAATCTCGTGCCGCGGATGCGATTCGAGGCCGGGGTAATACACCGCTTCCACCCGTTCGTGCGCCGCGAGTGCGCGCGCGACGGCGAGTCCGTTTTCGCTGTGCACGCGCATGCGCGCTGCGAGCGAGCGGATGCCGCGCAGCACGAGCCACGAGTTGAACGGCGACGCGACGCCGCCGACGATCTTCCGGACGTGCAGCGCTTGTTCGTAGAGCGCGTCGCGCGTTCTGAATGCGAGCGAGCCGCCCTGCACGTCGCCGTGTCCGCCGAGGTATTTCGTCGTCGAGTGAAGAACGACATCGGCGCCAAAATCGAGCGGACGCTGCAGCGCGGGAGTGGCGAACGTCCCGTCCGCGACGAGCAACGCACCGCGCCCGTGCGCGAGCGTGGCGAGCGCGGCGAGGTCGACCACCTTCATGAGAGGATTCGACGGCGTCTCCACCCACACCACCCGCGTCTCCTCCCGCATCGCCGCGCGCACGGCGTCGAGATCTTCCATCGCCAGCAGGTCGAACGTCAGACCCCAGCGCTCGAAGTAGTCGCCGGCCAGCGCGCGAATGCCGTAGTAGCTGTCATCGGGCAGCAGCAGATGCGAGCCGCGCGGCAGAGCCTGAAGCAGCGCGGCAGCCGCCGCCATGCCGGAGCCGAACGCGAGTGCCGCCGCGGCGTTGTCGATCGCGGCGAGCGCTTGTTCGAGCCGCTCCTGCGTCGGGTTTCCGTCGCGCACGTAGCTGAAGCCGCGCGACGCCTCCCCTTCCATCGAGCGCTCGAACGTGGTCGAAAGATGCAGCGGAGGCGCGACGGCGCCGGTCTCGCCGTCGATGTGCATTCCGGCGTGAATCGCTTTGGTTTCGAAGTGCATTTCTCAGTCTAAGCCGCAGGGCGCGAGTGCGCCGCGCGCATCGCACCGCGCGCGCTCCGATTTCAGTTTTTCAAAACGCGCATTTCACTACATACTCCGCGCGAT
>DASVUA010000174.1:0-13851 GCA_036387295.1 Thermoanaerobaculia bacterium
AGGCTGTACCGTCGCCGAGGTGGCTGCCCGCCTCGGCGTGAAGACCAAGTACGCGCAGAAACTGATCACGAAATGTCTTCGCCGCGCGGAACGCCTTTACGGCCAGAAGGGACATCCGAAATGAACTACGACCAGACGAGAAAGGTGGTCCCGTTCGAGCGCAGCCGCCGGATGCCCGATCCGCTGCGCATCGCGGAGTTCGCCGAGACCGCGCGGCGCTTGCAGCGCGAGCGCGAAGAATCGGCCGGCGTGGTCTCGCGCCTCCTGCAGGAGACGCCGCGCGAGCAGTGGCCGGAGCTCGCGCAGCGCGCCGAGCTGCGGACCAGCGGCGCTCTCGAGCATCTGGCCGCACTCGCGGGCGAACTGGAGCGCGATCCGCAGCGAAGCCTCGCCGCGAGCGAGCTCGCAACCGCGATCGCCGACTCGATCCCTGAGGACTCCTACCCTCGAGTCGTCCTCGCGCAATTGCGGGCGAGCGCGTGGAAAGAGCGCGCACGCGCGCTCTGCTACCTCTCGCGCTACGACGAATCGGTGGCCGCGCTCGACCGCGCCGACGCTGCACTCGCGCCGTTCGGCACGCTCGCCCACGACCAGGCCATCATCGACTTCGTTCGCTCGATCGTGCTCCAGCACCTGCGCCGCTTCGACGAGGCACAGGCGCTCCTCGAGTCGTGCCGCGTCGTCTTCAACGATCACGGCGACGTGCGCCTCTATCGAAACTGCACCGTGGCCGCCGGCAACCTGCTCGTGCGGCGCGGCGACTATCGCGCCGCGCGCGAAGTGCTGCTGGTGCTGCTCGCGGACGGCGATGCGGAAGCGACAGCGCGAGCGCGGTTCGCGCTCGGCTGGTGTGCGATTCATCTCGGCCGCGCCGACGAAGCGCTCGAGCACTTTGCCGATGCTGCGCGGCGCCTGCAGCAACTCGGTTCCGAAATGGAAGTCGTTCGCAGCGTCTATGGCTGCGGCTCGGCCCTTCTCCGCCTCGGGCGTGTCGACGAAGCGATCGAGCGGCTGACGTCTGCGCGCACACGCTTTCTCGCGCACGCGCTCGTCGAGGAAGCCGGGCTCTGCGGCCTCGAGATCGTTGAAGCGGAAATGCTTCACGGCAACTTCGAAGGCGCGCGGACACTCGCATCCGCAATCGTGCACGAGTTCACGAAGGCGGCACTCAACCGCCGCGCTGTCGCCGCACTCGCGTATCTTCAGGACGCGATTGCGGCGAGCAGCGCGACGCCCGAGGTCGTGCGCAACGTGCACGCTTACATCAGCTCACTCAAACTCGACCCGGCGCGCGAATTCGTTCCGGCCGGCGTGAACTGATCAAGGCTTCGGATCGGAAAGGCCGTCGCCAAACGTCCGCACCACGCCTTTCACTTTCTTCACGATCTTGACGAGCTGCTCGCGCGCGGCTCCGCTCCACGTCGCGCCGCCATCGTTCGTCTTTGCCTCTGCCGGTGTTGCCAGCATCATCACCACGGCCACCGCGAGCACACCTCGACCCACCAAATTCATCTGACGCATAAGCCCTCCTCGTCCGGCCTGCAGCCGGCGTTTTTGATTTGGGAGGGCGCCCTCTTCATCTCGCGGTGTGACGCAAAAGCAACTTATGCCACCCCTGTCGGGTGAGCACTTTTGTGCACAAGCGAAGAAATCCTCGGAGCGAGGGGGTGCCGCGGCACGTGCGAGTGCCGGGATGACCGCGGTGATTGGTGGATCAGGCCGCGCCGAGGAGCGGCGGCGGCGAGGAAGACCTGGTCAGGCCAGGTCCTCCCAGAGACGAACATACGTCTCGTACCGCGCCAGGCTCAACTCGCCGTTTTCGACGAGCGCCTTCACCTCGCAATTCGGCTCGTGCACGTGCGTGCAGTCGGTGAAGCGGCACGACTCGTTCGGCTCGTCGAACTCGGGAAAGTAGTCGCGGAGAGAATCGCGATCGAGGTCCCACAGTCCGAACTCGCGAATGCCGGGCGTGTCGATGAGGAAGGTCCCGCCGCCGAAGTCGTACAACGTCGACGAGGTCGTCGTGTGGCGGCCGGTGCTCCGCTTCCGGTGCAGAGTGTTCGTCGCGAGCTGCAGAGAAGTGTCGAGCGCGTTGAGGATCGAAGACTTGCCGACGCCGCTGTGGCCGACCAGCGCAGCCATCCTGCCGTCGACTTCCTTTCGCAGTTGCTCGAGCCCTTCTCCCGTTACGCTCGAGCAGCCGATCACCGGGACGTGCAGGTCGAGATACGGTGCGAGCTTCGGCAGTTCCGAGTCGCGCTCTTCAGTGGAGAGCAGGTCGACTTTGTTGATGCAGATGACCGGCTGCGCGCCTCCACGTTGAATGCCAATGAGGTAGCGGTCGATGAGCCGCGGCCGCAGCGGCGGTGATTTCAGCGAGACGACGTGAATCACGACGTCGACGTTGGCCGCGATGAGGCGCTGCACATGTTTGTGCAACGGATCGGGCCGCGCGAGCACGGTGCGGCGAGGCAGCACCGACTTGACGCGCCAGGCCTCGTTCTCTTCTTCGATCACCACGCGATCCCCGACCGCCAGCGCGCTCTTCTGGCGAATCGCGAGTTCCGGAGGAACGAGACAGTCGATTTCTTCGCCGTCGCGAAGCACCCGGCAGCGGCGGCTTCCGACATTGAAGACGATCGCGGCATCCGCGGCCTCCTGCGCGTCGATCTCGACGGCCTCCGCGGCCTCTTCCAGATGTTCGACCAGCTCGCTCAGCGTCGGCCGCTTCGGTGCTTGGCCATGCGTGTCGAGCAGCGCTTCCCAGTTGTCCTCGGTGACGCGCTGTTCGCGCGTACCGCCCTTGTCCTTGCGGTATGCGCCGCGGATCTTGCCGGCTCGTTTTTTCGGTTTCATAGTCGTTCGGGCAGGATGCTTCACGAATCGCCGCCAATGTACGCGATTCACAATCCGTGCGTGGTCGATCGGTTACAATTCGCCGCGGGCGTCCAAAACCCTCTTCCCAGGAGACATCGAGATCGTGGAAAAACCGTTCGTCCTGCTTGCGGACGACAATGAGGCTACCTGCACGCTCGTCACAGCGCTGCTTCAGGCCGACTTTGTCGTCGACGTCGCGACCGATGGCGGCGAAGCAATCGAGAAGCTGAAAAGCAGGCAGTACGCGGCGATTCTGCTCGACCTGCTGATGCCGTTGGTCGACGGCTATGCCGTGCTCGATTTTCTCCGCGAGCACCGGCCGGACCTCCTGCCGCGCGTCGTCGTGGTGACGGCCTCCAGCTCTTCCCGCCACGTCGACCGGATCAACGGATATGGTGTGTTCGGAGTGGTCGCGAAGCCGTTCGAGGTAGAGGCGCTTCACTCGACGGTTCACCACGTAACGGGAAACAAGAACGCTCCGCCGCTTCGCGGGCCGCTCCTTTCGAGCGGCATGATCCTACTGCTGGGAGAGTTGCTGAGGCGCGTCTAGAGCGACGTCTCGATCGCGTGCACCCGCCGGTCGAGGTGATAGTACGCCGCGTGGATCTCGGTGCGGACGCCGGCGAACTCCTCGTGCATTTCGGCGCGCAGCTCCGAAACGCTCTCCTTCGTCGCCGCACCGGCGACCGCCTCGGCGAGGATGCCGATCTCGTAGCGCAGCCCTTCGGCGACGACGTCAAAGTGCAGTCGCAGATCCGCCGCAATGCTGTTCATCTGCGCAAGGACATTCGCATCGCCCGCCTGCATGTCCTCACGCAACGCGGCGTCGCCAGCGCGCATCTCCTCGCGCAAGGCTGCGTCGCCAGCGCGCATCTCCTGAAGCAAAGCGGCGTCGCCGGCGCGCATCTCCTCGCGCAAAGCGGCGTCACCGGCGCGAATTTCCTCGCGCAGCCGGATCTCCAGCCCGCGCATCTCCTCACGCAAAGCCGCGTCGCCAGCGCGCATCTCCTCCCGCAAAGCCGCGTCACCGGCGCGGATTTCCTCGCGCAGACGGTTCTCGAGGTTCTGCATCTCCTCGCGCAACGCTGCGTCGCCGGCGCGCATCTCGGCGCGCAACGCTGCCTCGACCGATCGGATCTCCGCCAGGAGACGCAGCTCGAGATCTCGAATCTCCTGCCGCAGGGCTGCGTCGAGAGACCGCATCTCCGCGCGCATCTCGGAGAACTGCTCGCGCAGCTCGCCGAACTGGCGTTGCGTCTCGGCAAAGTACCAGCGGGTGTCAACCGCTAGGCCTTTCACCAGCTCTCTGAGCTCGACGTCTTCCACGAGGAAAATGTACCTCGGAAAGTCGCGGACGCCGAGGACTCTCTGCCGCTTCTACAACTTGAAGAATGCGATCAGCGGCGCGCTGGAAATCATCGTCGCCAGAGCCATCGTGTCGAACGTCCGGCCGCCGCGGATTTCCGCGCAGGCGGCGACGACGCTCGCGATCTCCTGAGGGTCGAACGGCTTCCTCACCACGCCGTGAATGCGGCGCGAGTCGAGCTGTTCGAGCGTCGCGCGATCGGCACCGCTGACCACCAGCACGACCGGCGCGTTTGCCGCCGCCGGATCGATCGCGTCGAGCACTTCGAAGCCGTCGACGCAAGGCATCAGGATGTCGAGGAGCACGACGCTGTACGCGTTTTCGCTCAGCAGCCGGATGGCTTCACTGCCGTCGCTCGCCTCATCGAATAAAAGAGACCGCTGCCGGAGCGCGGCCCCGAGAAGTTCCCGAACGATCGGGTCATCGTCGACAACCAGGACCTGGCGCTGCTGCTCGATCATGTCTGTGCGGCCCTCACGAAGCTGGCCGGCGATACTGCACAGTGCTCACTCCAATGTCAACCTGAGCCGGTCGGGAGGCGGCGCCGCGACCGCCGGATGCGGACCGGCACGCAGCGCCTCTTCGAACTCCGCGGGCGTGAGCGGACGGCTGTAGAGGAAGCCCTGCATCTCCGCACAATTCTCGCGGCGCAGAAACTCCAGTTGCTCCTCGGTCTCCACCCCTTCCGCGATGACGCGCAGGTTGAGCGCGCGCGCCATCGAGATGACGGCGGAAATGATTGCTGCATCGTCGCTGGTCAGGTCGCGGACGAAATCCTGATCGATCTTCACCGTGTCGATCGGAAAGCGCTTCAGGTAGCTGAGCGACGAGTACCCCGTGCCGAAGTCGTCGATCGAGATGCGAATACCCATTTCTTTCAGGCGATTGAGGATCGAGAGCGAGAGCTCGACGTTCTGCATGGCCGTCGATTCGGTGATCTCGAGGTCGACGAACTGCGCCGGGAACCCTGTCTCCGCGAGTACGCGCTCGACCGTGGCGATGAGCTCGCGGTCCTGGAACTGCCGTGGCGAGAGATTCACCGCCACGCGCAGCGACGCGTGACCGGCGTCGTGCCACGTTTTCATCTGCGCGATCGCGGTGCGGAGGACCCACGCGCCGAGCGGCACGATGAGCTGCGTCTCTTCCGCGACGGGGATGAAGTCGTCGGGCGCGATGAGGCCGAGCTCCGGATCCTGCCACCGCACCAGCGCTTCGGCTCCGACGACGCGGCCGGTCGCGATCTCGACCATCGGCTGGTAGTGCACGAGAAACTCTTCGCGCTCGAGCGCGTGCCGCAGTTTGCGCTCCAGCGCAAGACGACCGTCCACCGCGTCGAAATGCGCCGGTGTGGCGTACTGATAGTTGTCGCGGCCGAGCTCTTTCGCCCGATACATGGCCCGGTCGGCGTTCTTCAGCACCGCTTCCGCGTCCTCGCCGTCGTCAGGAAAGATGGCGATCCCGATGGACGTCGTGACGTACAGCTCGTGCGCGTCGATGTGCACCGCCTGACGGATCGCCTCGAGCACTTTCTGCGCGACGGCGGCCGCGCCGCGCCGGTCGTTCATGTCGGAGAGCAGGATCGTGAACTCGTCGCCACCCATCCGCGCCACCGTATCTTCGGCGCGCACGCACGCGACGAGACGCGAGCCGATCACCTGCAACAGCCGGTCGCCCACTGTGTGGCCGAGCGTGTCGTTGACGAGCTTGAACTGATCGAGATCGAGAAACATCACCGCGCTCGTGCGCGCGTTGCGCTTCGCGTGCGCCAGGGCAACGGTGATCCGGTCGCGGAACAGCAGCCGGTTGGGGAGCCCGGTGAGCGCGTCGTGATACGCCTGATACTCCATCTGTTCCTGCGCGCGCTTGCGGTCGGTGATGTCGATCAGCGTCCCTTCGAGGATGTCGCCTTCGAGCAGCGAGACGTTCTCGATCACCCACAGCGTCGTGCCGTCGCGGCGGCGCATGCGCTGCTCGAGGTTGCTGACCTGCTTCTGCTCTCGCAGCATGTGCACGACGCGCTGGCGGTCGGCAGCGTCGAAATAAAAGTCGTGCGCGCTCCCGGTGAGCAGCTCGTCGCGCGAGGCATATCCGAGGATGCGTGCACACGCTTCGTTGCAGTCCAGTACGCGGCCGTCGGTGCGGGTGCGATAGACGCCGGCGAGATTGCGCTCGAACAGCAGCTGATATCGCGCTTCGTTCGCCTTGCGCTCGGTGACGTCGCGCGCGATTCCCTGCACGCCGATCGGTTTGCCGTCGCGATAGATGAGACGGGTGCTCAGCTCGAGCGGAATCGTCCGTCCGTCTTTCGCGCGCAGGTCGATTTCGTAGAACGTCGCCGTGGCGTCGCCGCGCAGCTTCTTCTTCATCGCGTCGGTCGCACGTTCGAGATGCTCTGGGGCCAGCACCCGCTCGATCTTCGTGCCGAGAAGCTCGTCGCGTGTGTAGCCGCTGGCCCGCTCCCCCGCGATGTTCATCGAGGTAATGCGGCCTTCGAGATCGTGCGTGTAGACGAGGTCGTTCGCGTTCTCGAACAACTCGCGATACCGCTCCTCGCTCCGCCGCAGCTCCTCCTCGCCGCGCAGGCGCTCCGTGATGTCCTGCGCGATGACGAGGCGCTGGCGCCGCGTGCCCGACACGAACTCGAACGACGTGACTTCGACGTCGATCACACCGCCGTCGCTCTTCCGGTGGCGGAACCTGGCCGGATCGCGGCGCGTTTCGAGCTGCTGCAGCGCGTCGAAGAGCGCCGGGATTTCTTCCGGCGGGCGGATGTCGGCAATCGTCATGCGCAGGAACTGGTCGCGCGAATAGCCGTAGTGCCGCACCGCCACATCGTTCACGGCCGTGAATGCGAGCGACTCGAGGTCGTACACCCACATCGGCAGCGGATTCATTTCGAAGAGCCGGCGATAGCGATGCTCGCTCTCGCGCAACGCTTGTTCTGCACGTTTACGCTCGGTGAAGTCGCTCGCGACGTACACCACGCCGACCGGCGTGCCGGCATGGTCGCGCAGGAACGACGATGCGGCGAGCACGTCCACCCGCGCGCCGTCGGCGGCGCGCCAGACCATCGGATGCTCGAGCACGCCCAGGCTGTTGATGAGCTGCCCGGTGGTGAGATTCTCCTCGCGTCCCAAAAGATCGCGCAGGTGCGCGTCGCGCAGTTCGTCGGGTTTGTATCCGAGGAGCCGCTCGGCGCCGCGATTGACGACGCGCACGCGGCCGTTCATGTCGCTCACCACGACCGCGCTCTTCATCGTTTCGAGAATCTGCCCCGCGGCGTATTGCGGCGTGATGTCATCGAGCTCGAAACGCCACACCGCCGTCGCCGCCACGATCACGAATGCGAGCGCCGCGATGTAGCCGATCGGCTGCAGGTCGACGCCGACGCTCGGCAGGTAGTCGAACATGCCGAGCGACCCGAGCACGAACGCGAGCAGCAGCGCCCCCGCGCGCTCGCGGCCGGAGCCTTCCGCGTTGCGGTACATCCGCCAGAAGATGTGGATGCTGGCGATCACGATCGCGGAGAAACAGAGGACGATGAGGCCGCCGAACGGACGCCCGGCAGGATAAAAGCCCCACATGAACTTCCGGACGGTCGGGATCAGCAGGTCTGTGGTGAAGCCGATCAACCCGATGCCGCTGCAGCCGGCCCAGAAGAGTGCGACCGGCAGACGGTAGCTCCTCGGTTGCGGCACGAGCGTGGTGGCGAAATGAAAGACGGCCGCCGGAATCAGCGCGCCGAACACATAGCCGCTGCGCGCCCACAACAGCGCGACAGTCGCGTCGATCGCGGCATACATCCAGGAGAACGCCGCCAGCCAGCCTGCCGCACATACCGTGACCAGAAAAAAGAGGCGGCTCGCCGCGAGGCCACGCCCGCGGGTGAGCACTCCCGCGCCGAGGAGAACGATCGCGAGCGCAGCAAAGCCGGTCGCCAACGACAACGCGTTCGGCGAGTAATGACCGTTGGTAAGAAACAGGTGAAGATCGGGCACGGGACGTTGGGTGGATGGTAACCCCTCCCGAGCTCGACGTTGTGCTCCGAGTCACATCCGGAGCGCGCTCGCGCTACTCGTAATCGCGCTTTTTGAAAAAGCCGCCCCGCTTCGCGCCGCCGTCGGACGTCGTCACGCCGCTGATCGGCGCTTCTTCTCCGGTCTGGCGTCCAGCCGGTTGAAAGTTCTCCGCGAGCTGAACGTCGGACGTGAGCCCGCCCTGTGCCGGCGCACTCGATTCCGCTTCGCGCCGCTCATCGTAGAAATCCTCGTGCTCGGGCGGCGGTGCGGAAGCCTGATCGTTGACCTGCTCTCCGGTTCTTCCCGTCACCCAATCCGCATCGCTGCCGTAGCTCTGCGGCTCTCTCCCGTCTTTTGGCATCTCGAGCCTCCGGCTGCGTCTGACTGCATGACGACTGCCATGGCTACAATCGCGGGATGCGCAAATTCGCCGTGTTGCTCCTGATCCTCTCTCTGTCTGCATTCGCCGCCGCACCGAAGAAGACGAAGGCGAAAACGCCCGCGGCGCCTGCGACCATCGCGCCGGCCGACTTCGACCACGCAAACGCGTTGTTCCTCAAAGAGCTGTCGGGCAGCGGGACGAGACAGGTCACGTTCCGCGCGACCGCTGCCGGTACGCGCTTCTTCTTCGAGGAAAAGTCGGGCGTCACCGTCTACCGGTTCAACGGCAAGAGGTACGTCAAAGAGACGTTCCTCCGCGGATCGACGCTCGCGAATGCGGTCAAGCAGTACGCGGGCCGCGTGTAGGCGGCCTACAGCAGTGCCGTCGCAAACGCGATGACGAACGACGGCACCGCAAACGTGATCAGCACTCGCCAGCTCTCGCGTCCAACGCGCATGTCTTCGATCGTGAGGTTCAGAAAGTTGGTCATGTCCGCCTATAGTCCAAAGCTGATACCACGGGCCACGACGCGCATTTGCTTTTACTGCTCAATGAGTTAGCGAAATCGGGCGATTTTTCGGGCCTGTACGGAAACTAGACACCCGTCCGCGGTTCAGCGCGCGGCCGGAGCGCGATGCGTCCGAATCATCACAACGACACGTCTCCGTGACCGCCGCGACACGATTGCCAGACGCCGCCCCGCTACCCTGCGCGGATGCGCATGATTTCTTTCGTTCTTTGCGGTCTCCTCGCGGTGACGGCGGCCGCCGCTCCCGCCGTTACCCAGACGACGTTTCGTGACGCCGCCGGCGCCGAGCGCGCCGCGACGATCGTCGCTCCGCCGGAAGGGACGGCCACACGCGGCGGCGTCCTCTTTCTGCACTGGCTCGGCGGCCCGCCGAAGAACGACCGCACCGAGTTTCTCGACGAGGCGCAACTGCTCGCGCAGCACGGCATCACCTCTTTGCTGATCGACCTGCCCTGGGCCGAGCGCGGCTGGTTCCGCAAGCGCGAGCTGGCGAACGATCCGGCCATGTCTGCGGCGATCGCGAAGAGCGTCACGATGGCGGTGGACCGGCTCGAAACGCTTCTGCCGCGCGGCGCGAAAATCGCTCTCGCCGGCCACGATTTCGGCGCGATGTACGGCCTCATCGCCGCCGGAAACGACAAGCGCGTCGGCGCGGCGGTGCTGATCGCCGCAACGCCCCGTTTCGCCGATTGGTTCCTCCTCGGCCGCGAGCTCGATGACGACGCGAAGCGCGCCTATCTCGAGACGATCCGCTCGCTCGACGCGCCACAGCATCTCGCCAAGCGCCCCGGCATGCCGCTGCTCTTCCAGTTCGCGCATAAAGATGAATTCGTCTCCGAGGAGAGGGCGAAAGAGTTTTTCGCCGCCGCGGCTGAACCGAAGGAAATCCGCTGGTACGACAGCACGCACCGGATGGATCATCCGGACGCCGCGCGCGACCGCACGGCGTGGCTCGCGAAATGGTTCGGCGTCTCGATCCCCGCCGCATCGTCTGTCGAAGACGAGTTGCGCGCCGTCGAGCTTCGTTGGGACAACGCGCTCGTCGCGGCCGACAAGACGACGCTCGACGAAGTGCTCGCACCGGAATTCATCTATACGAGCCCGAACGGCGCCATCACCACCAAACAGCAGATCCTCGAGAACATCGGCAAGCCTGGTCCGCGTCAGATGAAGTCAAACCGCACCGCCGACGTCGAATTCATCCTCCTCGGCGAGAGCGCGGTCGTCACCGGCCGCTATATCGAGGACGGCATCTACACCGGCAAGCCGTATCAGATCGAAACGCGCTACACCGACGTCTACACGCGACGCAACGGCAAATGGGTCGCAATTGCGGCACACGCCTCAGGTCAGAAAATCACGCTCGACGGCAAAGTGCAGGAGCCGGCGAAGTGAAACGCTGCAGTTTCCTTTGATGATCGGGTCGAGCGCCGACCAAAACACCGCGCACTGTATTTTCCCGCCCCGCCAGCGGACTACCTCGAGAGAGGAGCTGGCAATGATCGACGACAAAACCCTGGGCGAGCTGCGCGCGCTGTCGCGTCCCGACGAACCATTGATCGCAGAAATGGTGCGCGTCTACTTTGAGCGCACATCGGTTCTGATGAAGAGAATGACGGACGCGCTCGCGGCGCGCGATCTCGTCCGGCTGCACGAGACCGCGCACGCGTTCGCCGGATGCAGCACGAAAGTCGGAGCACTCGAGCTCTCGCACGCCTCGCGAGCCCTCGAGCGCGCGGAAGCCGACTGGCATGAACTGGCCAGCCGCATTCGTGTGCTCGATTGGGAACGGCGCGAAGTGGAGCTCGCGCTCCTGGCACTGCCGGAAGTAGCGCAAGCGGCCTGACGCAGCGTGGTCGAGCGCGAAATGTGGGGCGGCGCGGTTGCAACTGCGCCGCACCCGTTTCGGCGTCCGGTCATTGTGCTGATCATTGCGATCGTCGTACTGATCGTTGTGCTGCTGATCATTGTGCCGCTGATCATTGTGCGGCGATGCGCATCGAGTACGTTGCGAGCTGCTCCGCTCGCGTACCGTCGAGACCCGAGACCGATAGACGATACGTACTGCCCGGCCTGAGGAGCTCGCGCGGGACGATCAGTCGGAATGCGTCGTCGTCGCCGCGTCTTGCATCCGTGCTGCGCCACAATGGCGCGCTCGATTGTCCATCGAAGAGCTCGAGCCGGTAATTCTTGAAATGCCGCTCATTGAGGACCGGCACGACCAGGAGTGCGCCGTCACCGTTCACTGTGATGGTCGTCTCTCCAGGCAGGCCTCTGCGGCCGTCGGGCGTGAGCTGCTGGACCTCGAGCAGGCGTGGCCTCGTCATTTCCGTCGATAGACGACGGGCACTCGTCTCGGCTCGCAAGTAGAGTCCGGCAAAGACGATCGCAAGAGCCGCCGCAACAGCAGTAGGAACGTAGCGAAACAACAGGAGACGGCCAGCAGCTGATTCGACCGGTGGCGCCGCATGAACCCCCCTCCGAAAATCGGCGAGACGGCGTGACACTTCCTCGGCGGACACAAATCCGTCGTCGCCCGGCTGCGCGTCGTCGTCCGGAAAATCGATGGCCATTGCACGCGCCAGTTCCGGATAGGCGACGAGCAAGGCTCGAACGCGCGCTTCGTCTACCTGCGGCAACTCACCGCGAGAATATGCTTCCAGCTCCTCGACCGTCGGAGGCGCGCCAAGTGACCGGCGGTCTTCCGCGGCGAGCTCCTCATGGACTGCTTTCCATTCGGATTTTCTGATCATGATTTGTCTCCCAGTCGCGCACGCAGATGCTTCTTTGCGTCGCGCAGCCGTGATTTGACCGCGTCGACGCTGGTATTGAGCGCCTTGGCGATTTCGGTGTACTTGAAGCCGAGAATGAACAACCGTAATGACTCGCGCTGCCCTTCCGGCAACTCGGTGACTGCTTTCACCACCGCGCGACGGCGCCGTTCGGCGGCGTCACGGTCGGCGAAATCCGGCTCTTCCGGCGCGGGCGGATCGAAGATCTGCTCGGGATCGTCGATCTCGATCATTGCCGTCGCACTGCGGCTTTGCGTATGGCGCGCGCGAATCCAGTTCAACAATGTCCGTTTCGCCGTCTTCTCGATGAAGCCCCACTCCGCTTCGCCGCGATAGCCGGCAAACGCCTGATAAATCTTTTTGAACGTCTCCTGTGCCAGGTCGTGAGCCTCGTCGTCTGCAACGCGTGCTCGTCGAAAATAGCGGTACGTGCGCCCGTAGAACTTCCGGTACAGCGCATCGAACCGCTCGTCATCGCGGCCGCCGCCGCCTTTCAGAATCGTCATCGTCCGAACCTGTCTCCATGAATCGCGTATCGTAGTTGACGCGTGAAAAACTCCGCTCTCGTCGTCATCGCACTGTGCAGCTACGTCATCTTCTGCAGTCGCGGCACTTCAGAAGACACCAACGATCCGAATGTGTGGGCGCGTCAGGAAGAGCCGCGGCTCAGCGGCGCGTCCAGATGGGTGCCGTGCCGCCGGCTGCCA
This sequence comes from Thermoanaerobaculia bacterium, assembly GCA_036387295.1. Classification (GTDB taxonomy): domain Bacteria; phylum Acidobacteriota; class Thermoanaerobaculia; order Gp7-AA8; family Gp7-AA8; genus QHVT01. The sequence continues at coordinate 12,673 of DASVUA010000174.1, forward strand.
CGGGCGGAGGGAGAGATCGTCGGGCGCGTCGACTGCGCGCCGCGGCCTCCTGCTTCGAACGACGACTGTCTTGAGCCGCTGGAGGTGACGAAGCGCGACGAAGCCCTGCGCGTGCTGCTGACGCAGCCGGCCTGCACTGACGTTGCAATCAGTGTGCTGTCGAGAATCTCGCCGGATGATCTCGCCGCCGCGTATTACATCCGCGCGCAACGCAATGACGATCCCGCGGACCTTCTGCGGGCCGCCGACGCCGCACAGCGTGCGAGGCCGACCGCCACCACCTTATTCAACCGTGCCCTTGCGTACGAAGCGCTCGAGCTTCATACCGATGCCGCGGTTGCCTGGGACGCATTCCTCGGCGCGGACCGCGGTTCGGGATGGGCCGAAGAGGCCCGTGAGCGCCGCAAACGCCTCGTCGCGACCGATTCGATCGACCAGTGGGAGCACGACGCCGCACGTCTCGTCTCTGCGGTGAGCTCCGACAATCCCGCCCTGGTGGCGGAGATCGTCCGCCGCTCCCCCGCTGCAGCGCAAAGGCTGATCGAAGAGGAGCTCCTTCCTGACGATCTGAAAGGCGCGAAGCTGATTGCGGCCGAGCTGTTTCGCCTGACACAGGACCCATTCGCGCTGGACCTCGTTCGAGCGTTTTCACAGACGCGCGATGCCGTCTCGCTCCGCAAGGGACATGAGACGTTACGTCAGGCACGGCTCCTGGATCGGGCGTTCGAGCGCCCCGCGGCCGCACTCCAGTACAAGGAAGCCACAGAGCTGCTGAGTCGCGGCGGCAGTCCACTGGCGCTCCTTTCCAGCCTGCGCTCATCGAACGACGTTGACGACGTTGCAACCGAGGCGCGAAAGCGTGGCTATATGGGCGTTCTCGCACGAGCACACGCGACGCGCGGCCACATGAAGGGGCTCGCCGAGTTCGAGTATGTGGCGGCAATCCAGGAATATGACGCCGCCCTCTCCGCGTACGCGGCGGTTCACGACGCTGAAGGTCTGGCTGCGACGCACACCCGCCTCAGCGGGATTCACCGGCTCATGGGAGACACGGCCGGAGCATGGGCTCAGGCGCTCCGTGCGCTGAGGCTCGCCTCCAGTCAGACGAATACCCAGGAGCGTCACGTGCTCCTGGGCGAGGCGGCGCATGCAGCCATGGAGCTCGGCCACCCCGCAGTC
>DASVUA010000175.1:0-5192 GCA_036387295.1 Thermoanaerobaculia bacterium
GTCGACGCGGCCGATGCACGGGCGAAAGGAGGCTCCGGGCTCGGGCTCGCGATCTGCCGCGCCATCGTGCGGCAACACGGCGGCGAGATCTCGGTGGAGAGCGAGCCGGGTCGCGGGAGCCGCTTCTCCTTCAGCATTCCGGGCGTGGTCACTCCCGCCCAGCGCCAGCGGCTGCTGTTCCTCAGCGCCGATGCCGAGCTCACGGCCGCGCTGCAGACGGCGCTCGCACCAAGCGGCATCCACGTCGTCCGCGCCGCAACGGAACAGCAGGCGCGCGAGGTGGCGCAGCACGTCGATGCGGACGTGGTCGTCGTCGACCTTCGCCTCTCCGCAACTGACGCCGCGACTGTCGCCGAATGGCTGAGGAACGACGGCCCCTGGTCGGGCAAGCCGCTCCTCACCTGCTCGCCGCGGTCGAGCGACGGTCCGAAAGAGCTCGACCCCGCCGCGGCCGAAGGGTTCGCAACACCGGAAGAACTGGCCGGCCGGATCCTCGCCCTGCTCCGCGGCCCCGAGCGCGCGGTGGCGTGATCTCGTTGCTGCTCTCCTCGATTCGGTGACGCGTGGCCACGCCGCTGTTGCATCCCGCGCAGCGGTGCTGTAGTGTTGCACATGTGTACAACACCGCCACAGGTGCACGATGCTGGTGAGCCTCGATCCGAACGACGCGCGGCCGCTCTATCTCCAGATCATGGATGAAGTGCGGCGTGCGATCGTGATCGGCACGCTCAAAGCCGAGGATCCGCTCCCCTCGGTGCGCGAGCTCGCGGGTGAGCTGGTGATCAATCCGCGCACCGTCTCTCAGGCCTACCAGGAGCTCGAGCGCGAAGGCGTGATCTACGTGCGCCGCGGCCAGGGGACGTTCGTCTCGCCGTCCGTGAAACGTGGCGCCGGAGAGCGCCGCAGCCTCGCGCTGGCGGTGGCCAAACGCGCGCTGCTCGAGGCGCGGCGAAACGGCCTCACTGCAGAGGAGCTCGTGATGTCGATTCAGAAGCTGGCGGCGAAGGAGGACGAATGAGCAACCTGGAAGGAGCCTTCGCCGTGACGACGCACGGACTCTCACTGCGTTACGGGAAACAGATCGCGCTCGACGCCGTCGACCTGCGCGTGCCCGAGGGATCGGTGTACGTCCTCATCGGCGCAAACGGCGCGGGCAAGAGCAGCGCGATGAAAGTGCTGCTCAACCTCGAACGTCCCCATGAAGGTCGCGCGGAAGTATTCGGCCTCGACACGATCGACGACGGCCCGCGCGTGCGTGCGCACATCGGCTACATCCCCGAGGCGCCGGAGCAGCCGTATTCGTGGCTGACCTGCGCGCAGTTGATCCGGCACGTCGCGGCGCATTACCCATCGTGGGACCACGCGTATGCCGCGCAGCTCATCGAGATCTTCGGAGTGCGGCCGGAGCGGAAGACAGGGACGCTCTCCAAAGGCGAGAGCAGACGCCTGCAGTTCGTGCTCGCGCTCGCGCATCGCCCTGCCTTGCTGTTGCTCGACGAGCCGACCGACGGACTCGATCCGGTCGTGCGCAATCGCACGCTCGCCCACCTCGCCGAACATCTTGCCGACACGCCGACCACGGTCGTCATCTCGACGCACCACATTCACGAGGTGGAAAGCCTCGCCGATCACGTCGGTGTGCTGAACAGCGGAAGGCTCGTCGCACAGATGTCGCGCGACGACGTGCGCCGGACTGTGCTCCGCTACCGCGTCGAAGTGCCGGAAGGATGGGAAGCACCACCTGAGGTGCGCGCAGCAACGCCTCGCCGCTCGCGCGGCGGCCGCGAAATGCAGTGGACGTTGGTCGGAGAAGAGCGCGAGGTCACCGCACGACTTACCGTCGCCGGAGCAACGGTGCGCGACGTGGCGCCGCTCGCGCTCGAAGAAGCGGCACTGGCGTTCTTATACGAGGAGGTGGCGCCGTGACTGATGTGACCCTTCATGCGCCGCGATGGCGCGACGTGGTGCTCGAGCAGATTCGCATCGTCGGTCTCGCGCTGAAGCCCGCGGCGCTCGTCGTCGCTGCCGTCCTGGCCATCGGCACCGTCCTCGTCGTCGGGGAGATCGTCACCGGCGGCCCCGGCTTCGACTCCGACGAGGTGTTCCCGACGGCGTTGATCGCATTCCTCTTTCCATTCGCCGTCTGGCGAAACGAGAAGCGATTCGGCGCTTCTCTCCTCTGGACGTTTCCGGTGGAGCGGCGCGGACTGGCACTGGCGAAAGTGTTCGCCGGCTTCATCTGGCTGATGGCCGCGCTGGCCGTGTTCATCGCATGGCTCCTCGCGCTCGGCGTGCTCGCCGATGCGCCGCCTGCCCGCACGATCGCCCGCGTCCCAGTCATTACCGCGGCAGCCATGTATCTCTTCGGCAGCGCGCTCGTCCTCGGGTTCCGTCATCCATTGCGCTGGCTCCTCGGCGGGGCCGGAGTGCTCTTTCTGATGGGCACTCTCAGCGACATCGTGAGCCAGCCCGACGACAGCGAATGGCGATACGTCCCCGGCTCGCGCGCCTTCTTTTCCGTGGCCAGCCGCGGGGTCGCGGCGTGGCACACGCTGCCCGAGCCCACACAATGGGCGATCTCCACAGTTCTCATATTCGGAGCCGGTTTCATCGCGCTCTGGGCCGCCGCCTCGCGTCATCGCGATCGCCGTCGACACCGCCGCCGGCACGGCTGAACGCGCGGTCGCACTGACCCTCGTCAACGACTACTAAACCTCTGGAGAAATTCGATGCTCGAACTTCACGGCGTGAGCCATGTCTACCCGAACGGCACAAAGGCCCTCGACAACGTGACGCTGTCCATTCCCCGCGGTATGTACGGCCTCCTCGGCCCGAACGGCGCCGGCAAATCGACGCTGATGCGCGCCATCGCCACACTGCAGACGCCGACCGAAGGAACGATTCAATTCGGTGCGATCGACGTCATCAAAGATCCTGAAAAACTCCGCCGCACGCTCGGCTATCTCCCCCAGGATTTCGGCGTCTACCCGCGCGTCTCCGCCTCCGAGATGCTCGATCACATGGCTGTGCTCAAAGGCGTCGCCGCGCCGGCCGATCGCAAGCTCACGGTCGAGACGCTGCTGCAACAAGTCAACTTGTGGACCGTCCGGAAGAAGATGCTCTCCGGCTTCTCGGGCGGCATGCGGCAGCGCTTCGGAATCGCTCAGGCACTGATCGGCAATCCGCAACTGATCATCGTCGATGAGCCGACGGCCGGACTCGACCCCGAGGAGCGCAATCGCTTTCTCAACCTGCTCGCGGAGATCGGCGAGAGCGTGGTGGTGATCCTCTCGACGCACATCGTCGAAGACGTAGCGGATCTCTGCCCTCGCATGGCCGTACTGTCGGACGGCCGCGTGCAATTGGAAGGCTCTCCGCACGAGCTCATCCACTCCACGCGCGGCCGCATCTGGATAAAGGTCGTCGACCGCGCCGAGCTCGTTCAAGTGCGCGAGCAGTACGAGGTGCTTTCGACTCGCCTCTTCTCAGGACGCACGATCGTGCACATCCTCTCTGAACGCGACCCCGGCAACGGCTTCACCGCCGTCGATGCCGGCCTCGAAGACGTCTATTTCTCCACGCTGGCGCAGTCGCGCCGCGCGGCCTGAGGCGAACGCCATGCTCCTGCAAATCGCCCGCTTCGAATACCGCTATCTGCTCCGCAATCCGCTGCTGTGGCTCATGGCCGCGCTGACATTCACGCTCTTCTTCGTCGCGATCAGTGCCGGCTGGGAGCTTGGCTCCGAGGGAGGGCTGCTCGAGAACGCCGCCTACGCCACGCTGCGCAACCACCTGATGATCTCGATGATCTTCATGTTCGTGACGACGTCATTCGTCGCGAACGCGGTGATCCGCGACGATGAGACGGGGTTCGGCCCGATCGTCCGGTCGACGCGCATCACCAAGGCCGACTACATCTTCGGCCGCTTCCTCGGCGCCTTTGCGGTCTCGGCCAGCTGCATGCTGCTCATGCCGATCGCCATTTCCCTCGGCGCCGTGATGCCGTGGACCGATCCCGCTGACATCGGTCCCATCCGCCTCAGTCACTACCTCTTCGCCTACTTCGTTCTCGCCCTGCCCAACCTGCTCGTCCACTCGGCGGTGCTGTTCGCGCTGGCGACGATTACCCGCTCCATGATGGCCACCTACCTCGGCGTGGTCTTCTTCGTCGGCGGCTTTTTCCTGCTGCAGGACGCCTTCAATCGGCCGCAACTGGAGACCGCGGTCGCCATCGCGGAGCCATTCGCCTCCCGCGCCCTTCTCGACGCAACGCGGTATTGGACCGTCGCCGAACGAAACGTAATGCTGCCCGATTTGTCAGGCGCATTGCTCTACAACCGCCTGCTGTGGATTGGAATCGCCCTCGTTTCGCTCGTAGTGGCCTATGCGGCATACCGCTTCTCCGAACGTGGCATTACGACGCGTGAGCAAAAAAAGCACAAGGCCGCGCAACAGGCATGTTCTTCGTGTCATCCCGCGCGCAGTCGAGGGATTCCCCTCGGCTGCACGAGATGCGCTCCGCCTGCAGGGGACCCCTCGACTTCGCTCGGGATGACACCAGCTGCGTCCTTGCCCGCGTTGCCGAGTCCCCATCACGATAACGCCGCCCTGCGCACCCTTCTCTGGATGCGCACCCGCTTCGAAGCGCGGCAGGTGATGGTGAGCACCCCGTTTGTCATTCTGCTGGCATGGGGCCTCTACACGACGCTGTTCGTCCTGCTCACCCAGCGCTATCCCGACTACCGCCCGGAATACCCGACCACGTTGTCGCTGATCCCGGAGATCGAGGACGCGTTCCGCGTCATTCCGCTCGTCATCGCGATCTATTACGCCGGCGAGCTCGTATGGCGCGAGCGCGACCGCCGTGTCCACGAACTGATCGACGCCGCGCCTCTGCGCAATTGGGCGTACGTCCTCCCCAAAGCTGCCGCCATGGCGCTCGTGCTCATTGCACTACTCGTCGTGAACGTCCTTGCCGCCATCGGCCTGCAGCTCTCCCTCGGCTTCCATGACCTCGAGCTCGACAAATACCTGCTCTGGTACGTCCTGCCCGACAGTTTCGACATGCTGCTCCTTGCGGCCCTGGCCATCTTCGTCCAGTCGCTGAGTCCTCATAAGGCTGTCGGCTGGGGAATCATGACCCTCTTCCTGATCTGGCAGGAGCTCAACAGAGTGACGAGGTTGGTGAATCA
>DASVUA010000176.1:0-3423 GCA_036387295.1 Thermoanaerobaculia bacterium
CCGCCGCTCCACTGAAGACAATCTACTGATCCGATGGAACGGCGCGAAGGCGAAGCCCCAGAATCTCAGCTACGCGAATGTCAGTCTCCAGCAACTCGTCCTCGCCGCGCTGATGCGGGAGGACGGCACGCTCACGCCGCAGCTGGCCGACGCGTTCGCGAAGCAGTTCCGCGGCAAGATCGTCCTCATCGGCTACACAGCCGCGGGACTCAACGACCTGCGCGCGAATCCGCTCTCCCCCATCGCCCCCGGCGTCGAGCTGCACGCGAACGCGATCGACAATCTGATCAACGGCGACATCACGCGTACCACACCGCGCGCGCTCGCCTTCCCGCTGATCGTCCTCGCCGGTGCGGCGTTCGGCTTCGCACTCGAGCGGACGCGTTCGCAGCTCCTCGCCGGTCTCCTCGCCGCCGGCAGCATCGCCGCGTTCCTCCTTCTCGGCTACGGTGCGCTGGTCGCGGGCTACGCGGTGCCGGCGTTCACCGCCGCCTCCGCGATCGCGTTGACCTACGTCGTCACGACGGTCGTGAAGTTCGTGCAGGAGCAGCGGCAGACGGCGCTGCTCAAGATGACGTTCGGCCGCTACGTCTCACCTCAGATCCTCGATCACATCCTCGCTCACCCCGAAAAAGTGCACCTCGGCGGCGAGCGGCGCGACCTCACGATCCTCTTCTCCGACATCCGCGGCTTCACCTCGATCTCCGAGGCTTCGGAGCCGGAAGAGGTCGTCGAAATGTTGAACGAATATCTGACACGGATGGTCGACATCCTCCTCGCGCACGGCGGGACGCTCGACAAATTCATCGGCGATGCGGTGATGGGATTCTGGAACGCCCCCGCGGACGATCCCGATCATGCGCGGCACGCCGTCGCCTGCGCGGTGGAGATGATCGAAGAGACCGCACGCCTGCGCGAACGATGGGAGCGCGAAGGAAAAGCGTCGCTGCGCATCGGCATCGGCATCAACACCGGCGAAGCGGTGGCCGGCAACATCGGCTCGGAGAGGGTGTTCGGATACACCGTCATCGGCGACGCGGTCAACCTCGCGTCACGCCTGGAGGGGAAGAACAAAGACTATGTGACCGAGATCATCGTCAGCGAATCGACGCTGGAGAGAATGGGCGGCGGCTTCGAGACCGTTTACCTCGACGACGTAAAGGTGAAGGGAAAAGAGCAGGCGGTAAAGATCTACGAAGTCAAAGGAAGACAATGACAGGGCTCCTCGCATCACTCCTCATGGCGGTTCTCTTCAGTACGCCGACCGAATCGAAGTGGACGGTGACCAAAGGCGGCGCGGCCGCGGGCACGGTCACGCTCCTCACGAGCAGCAACAGCGCCCGCGCGGAGTACCGCGCCACGCCGAAGTCGCAGGTCGTCGTGTTTCTCGGCGGCAACGACGGCAAGCTGTGGGTGCGCGAAAGCGGCGGCGACGTCGACCTCGCGAGCTTCAAGGGAGGCGCGGAGAAATCGTTCGTCCCCGCGCTCGTCTTCAACGACGCGAAAGCGAAGTACACGAAAGATGCGAAAGGTGCGTCGCAGGTCGAGGTGAACGGCTACCTCCTCACGCGCACCTCGCTTGCGACCAGCAACGCTGACGCATCGAACTTTGCGATCCGCCCGCGGAAAGGAGCGGCCGCGCGCCTCTCGAAAGTGTCGGGCGGCCTCCTCGCGTCATCGAATGCGACCGTCTCCGCCACCGCCGGCGGACGCGGCGTCGGCACCAAGGGGCTGAAGCTCGCGGACGGCGGCGACTACGCGGCCGTCGAATCGATCGAGAACCGCGACGCCGCCTGGGCGGAAAGCCTCAGCGACGCGCTTGCCGAGTTCCAGAAGGAAGGCAAAGTCGGCAAAGGACGGGAGCAGTGATGCGGACCGCAATCGTTGCACTCACTCTGCTTGTCACGGCGAGCGCGCACGCGCAGTTCGGCGGCATTCTCGACAAGCTCGAAAAGAACAAAGACAAGATCACGAAAGGGGCGAAGGTCGTGCAGTCGGCCTCGCGCGAGTTCACGGAAGCGGAAGAAGCCGACATCGGCCGCGTGGTCGCGGCGCGCATCCTTCAAACGTATCCGCTCGCCAAGAACGACAAGCTGCAGCAGTACGTGACGCTGGTCGGCAACACGGTCGCCGGCTACAGCGCGCGCCCGACGCTGGAGTGGCACTTTGCGGCGCTCGAGACGGACGTCGTGAACGCGTTCTCGTGCCCCGGCGGCTTCATCTTCGTCACGACCGGCGCGATCGATCAGATGAAGTCGGAAGCGGAGCTCGCGGCAGTCCTCGGACACGAGATCGCGCACGCGACGCAGAAGCACATCCTCAAAGAAGTGAAGCGCGCCAACACCGTGTCGGCGGCGCAGGACCTGGCGAAGAGCAGCACGAGCGGCTCCTTCCTCACCGATGCCCTCGGCGAGCAGATCAGCAACCTCGCATACGAAAAGCTCTTCACCACCGGCCTTTCGCGCCGCGACGAGCAGGAAGCGGACAAGATCGGCGTCGAGCTCACCGAAGCAGCCGGCTATCGCGCGTCGGAGTTCCTCCGCTTCCTCGATGCGCTGCACGCAATGGAAGGCGAATCGGAAATGCGCGTGCTGACGGCGACGCATCCCGCCGCGGCGGAGCGGAAAAAGTCCGTGAAACCGCTCGTCGCCAGCGGCTCGGGAGAAGTGCTGGCGGAGCGCTGGAGCGAGTGGACGCAACTTGCCGCTCCCGCGGCGCGTAAATAGAGCATGCGCAAACTCCTCTTCGCGGCATCCCTCCTTCTGGCGAGCGCGGCTTCGGCCGCGGACGTCGAGCATTCGTTTCAGCGTGCGATCGATCGCGGCGCGGTGCAGCGCATCTTCATCGACATCCCGACCGCCAGCTTCACGATCCGCAACGGCAGCGCGAATCAGCTCGCGCTCTCCGCGATCGTGTCGCGCGACTTCGACGGTGCGGACGAAAAGGCGTGGGCGCAGAAGGTCGTGAACGACACGACCGTCGAGTTCTACGTGAACGGCAAAGACGCGGTCATCCGGAGAAAATTCGGCCCGAACGCGCAATCGTGGCGCGCACAGAAGTTCAGCGGACTCGATCTGCGCCTCGATCTCCCCCCCGGCGTCGACGTCCAGTTCGACACGACGGCCGGAGAAATCGACATGACCGGCAACTTCGGCAACATCGATATCGATCTGCGCGCGGGCGAGATCGACCTGCGCATGCCGCGCGCGATGGTGCGCGAACTGAACGCCTCCTGCCGCATCGGAGAGGTGCGCACGAACGTCGGCACGGAACTGATCACGAAAGAAGGCCTTTTCCCCGGCACCACACGCTTCGTCAACCCGGCCGGACGTTCAAGAGTGAACGTCCACGTCACCGCCGGCGAGATCGACGTGACGCTCACGCAATAATTCACACATGTCTGGTGGAGCGGCGGGCTCTTAG
>DASVUA010000177.1:0-3053 GCA_036387295.1 Thermoanaerobaculia bacterium
TCGTCGCCAGTGTCGGCTCGTCGCTCGGGGCGATCTGCTCGACCTGCCGCAGCAGGCTTTGTGTCGTTGCGCCGTCGGAGGTGAGGTCGAGAAACTTCAGCGCCGGACGCACTGACTGCAGGTCGCGGCCGCGGAACTCGGGCCAGAAGGCGTCGTCGTTGCGATAGAGCAGCGAGGCGGCGCCCAAGGCATCCGTGCTCGCTTTTCCGGGGAAGCGGCGATGCGCGTCGGCGGCTGGATAGACGTCGATCGAGATGCTGTCGCCGAGGGCGATGTAGCTGTCGAAAGCATGCACGCCGCGGGAGACTCCATGCCGCATGCCAGCGGCCGGCTGCGCTCGCTCTTTGCATCGGGCTAGGCCATGACTGACATCCTCGCGCGGCACAACGTCAAAGTGATCGGGTCCGGGTCCCAGCCGATGCTGTTCGCACACGGCTTCGGATGCGACCAGAACATGTGGCGTTACATCACGCCCGCATTCGAAAACGACTACAAGCTCATCCTTTTCGATCATGTCGGCTCGGGTAAATCGGATCTCACCGCGTACGACGCGGCGCGTTACTCGACGCTGGAGGGGTACGCGAGCGACGTGCTCGACATCTGTGAAGCGCTCGACCTGCGCGACGTGATTTTCGTCGGGCACTCGGTCAGCACGATGATCGGCGTGCTCGCCGCGGCGCGTCAGCCGGAGCGGTTCAGCCGTCTCGTCTTCGTCACGCCGTCACCGCGCTACATCAACGATGAGGGGTACATCGGCGGCTTCGATCGTGCCGACATCGAGGGGCTGCTCGAGCTGATGGACAAGAACTACATCGGCTGGGCGAGTTTTCTCGCGCCGGTGGTGATGGGGAACAGCGATCGTCCCGAGCTCGCCTCCGAGCTCAACGAAAGTTTCTGCTCGACCGATCCGAAAATCGCGCGGCGCTTTGCGGAGACGACGTTCCTGAGCGACAACCGCGCTGACCTGGCCACAGTTGCGGTGCCGTCGCTCATTCTGCAGTGCGCTGAAGATGCGATCGCACCGGTCGAGGTGGGTCACTATCTCTATCGCACCATTCCGGGCAGCACGTTGCGGCTCATGAAGGCGACCGGGCACTGCCCGCACGTCAGCCACCCCGAGGAGACGATCACCGCCATCAGGGAGTATCTTGCGGCCGGGTGATGGATTCTTTGCTCAACACGGCGCCCTGCGGGTTCGTCTCGTTCACCGACGAGGGGACCATGCGCGAGGTCAACGCCACTCTCGGTGAGCTTCTCGGATACACGCGCTTCGAGCTCGAAGGGTGGCATCTGCAAAAGATCCTGCCGCCGGGCGGCCGCGTCTTCTACCACACGCATTTCTTTCCGCTGCTGCGGTTGCAGGGGAAGGCCGAAGAGATCTACTTCGCACTGCGGACGCAGGATGGACGCGACATTCCGGTGCTCATGAACGCCGTCCGCCGCGAGCGTGACGGCAGCACCTTCAACGACTGCGTGATCGTTCCGATGCAGCAGCGGCATCGCTACGAAGACGAGTTGCTGCACGCCCGCCGCGCGGCCGATCAGGCGAATGCCGCGCGGGGGAAGTTTCTGTCGATGATGTCGCACGATCTCCGCACGCCGCTCACCGCGATCTCCGGCCTCGCGAAGCTGCTCGAGGCAGGCGTTTACGGGCCGATCAGCGGCGAACAGGCGCAGATGCTCCGCCGGATGAACAGCGCGTGCGGCGAGCTGCTGCGGATGATCAACGACATCCTCGCATTCGCGCAGCTCGAATCGGGACGGGTCGAGGTGCGCCGCGACCGCGTACCGCTCACCGCCGCGCTGGAACGCGCCGAAACGCTGATCCGCGTTCGCGCTCAGCAGGCGGGGCTCACGCTCGTGTCCGATGCGGGCACGCACGACGCCGCAGTCCTCGCCGATGCCGACAAGCTGCAGCAGCTGCTGCTGAATCTGCTCACGAACGCCATCAAATTCACCAGCACCGGCGGCACGATCTCGGTCGCATGCGAGACCTCCGGCGAGCGGACGCGCATCCACGTGCGCGATACCGGAGTCGGCATCCCGGAGGAGCAGATCGAGCAGATCTTCGATCCGTTCGTACAGCTCGAGCATCAGCCCGCCGACGCGACGCAGCGCGGTGTGGGCCTCGGGCTCGCGATCAGCCGCGATCTGGCGCGCGCGATGGGCGGCGAGCTGACCGTGACGAGCGTGGCAGGCGAGGGCTCGGTGTTCACCGTCGAGCTGCCATCAGCCTGACTGGAAAGCGTTGCGCCGGGTTGACAGTGCCTGGCCGCCTTGGCCGGCATCGTGCTCCCTCGGCGACGCGTATGAAGAACGTTTTCCTCCTGCCGGCCGCGCTCGTGTTTGCCGCGTGCGCAACGGCGACGACCCCGGCTCCTCCCATCGCAACATCGCCCGGCGCGAGCACGACGCCCGCGCCTGTCACGTCCCGCTCAGAGCTCGCTCTCCTGCCGCACGAGCGCGTCGACTACCACATCACCCGGTTCAGCGGAGAGAAGCGCGCGGAGTTCGCGTCGTATCTCGAGCGCAAATCACAATACGAATCGATGATCCGAGAGAAACTCCGCCGCCGCGGGATGCCGGAGGATCTGCTGTATCTCGCCATGATCGAGTCGGGCTTCAATCCGCAGGCACGCTCGCTCGCCGAAGCGCGAGGGATCTGGCAGCTCATCGGCGATACCGCGCGCCGGTATGGATTGCGCGTCGACGAAGAAGTCGACGAGCGCAACGATCCCGAAAAAGCGACCGACGCCGCGCTGTCGTATCTCTCGTATCTCTACAATCGTTTCGGCTCGTGGTACCTCGCCGCGGCCGCATACAACACGGGCGAAAACCGCGTCGGCCGCATCATGACCGAAGCCTTCGGCCGCGAGACCGGCACCGACGAGGATTACTACCGTATCTGGGATCAACTCCCCGGCGAAACCCGCGACTTCGTTCCCGCAATCGTCGCCGCCGCCCGCATCGGCCGCGACCCGAAACGCCACGGGTTCTGAGGTGCGCACGCGAAACTGAACTGAACCGCGCGCCATGCAGTGGAGCGGCGGGGG
>DASVUA010000178.1:0-1620 GCA_036387295.1 Thermoanaerobaculia bacterium
GCTACCCCCACTGCTGGCGCTGCAAGAACCCGATCATCTTCCGCGGCACCGAACAGTGGTTCGTCTCGATGGAAGAGAGCGGCCTGCGTCAGCGCGCGCTCGCGGAAATCGACAAAGTGAAATGGGTGCCGTCGTGGGGACGCGACCGCATCTACGGCATGATCGAGAACCGTCCCGACTGGGTCATCTCGCGTCAGCGCCTCTGGGGCGTGCCGATCACCGTTCTCTATTGCGAGGGCTGCAACGAGACCGTCTCCTCGCCCGAGCTGTTCGCGAGCGTCACGAACTACTTCCGCACCGAGGGAGCGGACGCCTGGTACGAGCGTCCGGTCAGCGATTTTCACGACGCGCCGTGCACGAAATGCGGCGGCACGACGTTCCGGAAAGAGACCGACATTCTCGACGTCTGGTTCGACTCCGGCTGCTCGCACATCGCGGTGATGAAGCGGCGCAAGGAGCTCGGCTGGCCGTGCGACGTGTACCTCGAAGGCCACGACCAGCATCGCGGCTGGTTTCACTCGTCGCTGCTCGTCGGCACCGGCATCGAAACGGGTGCGCCGTACCGCGAGGTCGTCACCTGCGGCTTCATCCTCAATGAATCGGGCGACAAGATGTCGAAGTCGTCCGGCAACGCGCTCTCGCCGCAGGACGTCATCAAGCAGAGCGGCGCCGACATCCTCCGCCTGTGGGTTTCGGTGAGCGATTACACGGACGACATCCCGTTCGGCCCGCAGATCCTTGCCCGTGCGAGCGACGGTTACCGCAAGATCCGCAACACCGCGCGCTACCTGCTCGCGAACCTCAGCGACTTCGATCCGGCGAAAGACGCTGTGCTGACGTCGGAGCTGCTGCCGCTCGACCGCTGGATCCTCGATCGCGCCAGCCGCGTGATCGACCGTTGCCGTCAGGCGTACGAGCAGTACGAGTTTCACGTCGTCTATCACCGTGTGCTCGAGCTCTGCACGACCGATCTTTCGGCGATCTACCTCGACGCGTCGAAAGACACGATGTACTGCGACGCCCCCACCTCACGCGAGCGCCGCAGCGGCCAGACCGCGATGTATCACGCGCTGCGCGTCATCACCGCGGCGATGGCGCCGATCCTCACCTTCACCGCCGACGAGATCTACGAGGCGATGCCCGGCGAGAAGGAAGCATCGGTGCATCTCACCGAGTTTCCGAAGCTCGACGGCGCGCTGAGTGCCGAGGAAGCGAATGCGTGGACGCGCGTGCTGCGCCTGCGCGACGGCGTGCTCTCCGTGCTCGAACGGGCGCGTGCGGCGAAACAGATCGGCCAGTCGCTCGAAGCCGACATCACGCTGCATGGCAACGTCGACGCGTCCGGCCTCGACCTCGCCACGTTGTTCATCGTTTCGCACGTCGACGTAAAGGCGGCCGACGACACGATCGAGGACTGGGTCGACATCGAAGGCGCAGGCCGCGTCGGCATCTCGTGGTCGCCTGCTCGCGGCAAGAAATGCGGCCGCTGCTGGCGCTACCGCGAAGAAGTACTGAACGACGGCGACCTCTGCGACCGCTGCGCAAGCGTCGTCGACTCGCTAGCCGTTCCTGATCAACCAACAGTCTGATGTTCGGCACTGGTGGAGCGGCGGGCTCTCA
>DASVUA010000179.1:0-2098 GCA_036387295.1 Thermoanaerobaculia bacterium
CCGCCGCTCCACCTCGGTGCTGCTGCGAGTTTTGCAGAGGTGGTTTGCCTATGCGAGCTCTTGCTCTCGTCTTTACGCTTTTCTTTGCCACCAGCGCCAGTACGAGTGACGGCGGCGTCGTCACACTTGCCGCGAGCACCAAGAAGAACATCATGGAGCTGCGTGTGGGCGGGAACACCATCCGCACGTATCAGGTATCGGTCGGAAAAAAACCGCACCAGACGCCGCACGGCACATTCACCGTGAATCACATCGTCTGGAATCCGGGCTGGGTTCCGCCGAAGGAGAAGTGGGCGAAGGGGAAGAAACCCGAGAAGCCGGGCAGCGAGAAGAATCCGATGAAAGTCGTGAAGATCTTCTTCAAGGAGCCCGACTACTACATCCACGGCACCGCGCACGAAGATGCGCTTGGCGCGCCGGCCTCCCACGGCTGCATCCGGATGTCGCAGCGCGACGCGTTCGCACTCGGCAAGTACCTGATGGACAAAGGCGGCGCCGCGAAAGATGCCGCCTGGTACGAGCGTGTGCTGAGCCGCGGTGTCTCAGCCGACGTACGGCTGCCGAAAGCGGTGAAGATCGTCATCGGGCCGTGAGCGGCGCTTCGCGCCGCGGCTTTGGGCGTTGGGCGTTCGCG
Source organism: Thermoanaerobaculia bacterium (assembly GCA_036387295.1). Lineage (GTDB taxonomy): Bacteria > Acidobacteriota > Thermoanaerobaculia > Gp7-AA8 > Gp7-AA8 > QHVT01. The sequence goes on from DASVUA010000179.1 coordinate 635, forward strand.
GTGTTGTGCCGTGCTGCGACCGAGGCGCAAGACGCATCAGGCGTAAAACCTCATACGCCTAACGCCCGCCGCCCATAGCCGCGCAGAGCGCGCGCTATGTCACCTGCATGACCAGCCAGGCGATCAAGGCAATCGCGATCACGGCGATGATCGTCAGCGTCACGCCTGTGCCGCGGTTCGAGCTGGTCGTGCGCGTTTCGTAAACGACTTTCCGTCCTACGACGTCATCTTCAGGTTCCGGCATGCCCGGCGTGGTCAGCAACGGGAGTGCCACGCTCGAGGCGGCGCGAAGTGGCGACGAAAATCGGAATCGCGAGACAGGCGAGTGCCGCGGCGACGTTGAACGCGAATCCGAGTCCGCGGCGCTGTCCGATCGCGCCGATGAGGAACGAGCCGAGGCCGATGCCGGTATCGAACGCCCAGATCACGCTGCCGAACGTCCGCGCGCGGCGCTGCTCGTCGGTGTTCGCGACGACAAACGTCATGAACGCGGGGAACGAAGCGCCGAGGCCGATGCCGAAAAGGATTGCGGCGGCGATCATCTGCCACGTCGTGCTCGCCACCGCGAGCGTGGCGAACGAAATCGGCATCGCCACGAAGGCGGGGTAGAGCAGCACCTTGTGGCCGAAGCGGTCGCCTAGTCGTGAGGTGAAGACGCGCACGACCACGATTGTGATCGCGAAGACGGTGAAGAACAGCGACTCCGGATGGATGCCGCGCTGCAGCGAGAGGATCGCGACGTAGCTCGTGATGCCGCCGTAGCCGAACGAGACGACCGCCAGCGAAAGCGTGGTCTTCACGACATCCCAGTCCCACAGTTCCGCAATGCGCGGCAGGGCCGTTGAACCGTTGCCCTGCTGCCCGCCGGGGATGCGCATCGCCCAGACAGTCATTGCGGCAGAGAGGAGCGCGATCTCGACGCAGAGCGCCGTCCAGCCGCCGAGTTTATGGACGAACAGCCCGACCATCGGCGCGACGGCGATGGCCGCGGTCGGCGCGAGTCCCCAATACGCCAGCCCTTCCGTCCGCCGCGCCGGCGGGATGAAGTCGGTCATGATCGCGCTCGACGAGGAGAGCATCGACGACCAGATCGCGCCATGCAGCACCGCGATGACGAGCACGACCGGGAGCCACGGCACCACGCCGTACGCGAGCGAGAAGACGACGAACAGCATCGACGCCGTGACGAGCATCCGCCGCCGGCCAACCGAGTCGGCGATCGTCCCCATCACCGGCGCCGCAAACGCGCTCGAGAGGGTGTAGACGAAGAGGAACAACCCCGCCGTCCCCGTGCTCGCACCGAGGCTCATGATGCGCATCGGAATGACCGGAAAGAGCTGAAACGCGGAGAAGAACGTCCCGAACTGAAACAGCCAGAGCGAAATGAAGCGGGTCGTGAACAGAGGCTCGCGCTGCACGCGGGGATAGTCTCATGTGGGGTGGGATTGCGGGTGCTCCTAGCTG
>DASVUA010000180.1:0-1992 GCA_036387295.1 Thermoanaerobaculia bacterium
ACACTCGCCAAAGTCTTCGAGCTGCGTCGGCGAGAGCGCTTCGAGCTGCCGCGGGAGTGCGCCGACGTAGCCGTCGACCGGCCCGTTCGTCCCCGCTTTGGCGAGGAGTTGGAGCTGGCGGTGGTGGTTGCCTGTCGCCCGTTGCCGGGCGCCGAGGGTCGGCATTGCGGCCGGCGCGTCCGCGGCAACGGGCAACGGGGAACGGGCAACCGCTCGCAGGAATCGCGACTTCCTCAACACCTTTCCGAATCCATCGCCGGTGGCGAAGGAAAAATGGAGGTGCGGCGTGGCGGCATAGAGGAGCGAGAGCAGCAGCTCTTCCTCTTCCTTCCCGTTCCCGATCTCCCGCACGCCGAGGAGAGCGCGGTCGGAGTCGGGGAGCAGCGGATCTTCGTTGCGGCGTTGCGGGAAGACGTCATCCTCGATGCGTACGGCGAACAGATGCGCGAACGAGCGGCCGCGGAAGCGAAGCAGCTCCCCGCACCAGACCAGCGGACGCGGATCGAAGGCCGCCGTTGCCGCGAGATCATTTCCCGCCATCGTTTCGTGCGTGATGGCGTCGATGAATGCGTTGACGTCGAAGCCTTTGTTCCAGACCAGCGCACGGCGGAACACGGCCGCGATGCGGTCGAGCGTTTCGGCCGCCGCGAGATCGTGCTCGGTCTCGAGCCGAAAGAGGCTCGCGAGTTTTTCAGGCTCGATCGTCGCCGCGGTCAGCTCTTCGAGCTCTTTCACCAGCTCGATGTACTGATCGATGGCACGCGCGCGGTTGCGCAGAGGCCGCAGCTCTTCGCTCGTTCCGCCGGCGATGCGCGCGCGTCGCGTGGCGGCGTCGAGCTCGTCGACGTCGAATCGCGTGCGCACGTGCAGCCCGTCGCGCACCAGCTCGAGCACTTCGGTCCGGAGGAAGCCGCGCTCGCGCAGGCGGAGCAGCGTGATCGCGCCGCGTCCGATGCGATGTGCCGCGAGCGGGATCTCGTCGCCGGCGGTGGTGGCGAATCCATGCTCGGCCGCAAAACGGTTCAGCAGCTTCGTGTCGTACGGCTCGAGCGAACGGGCGACGATGCCGATCTCGCGCGCCGGCGTGCCGTTCGCGAGGAGGGCGGCGATGCGTGCGCAGACGTCGCGCAGCTCGTCGAGGCGGGTTTCGTACTGCACCGCCGCGGCCTCGGCTTTTGCGATCGCGAGCGCCGGCTCGCGCACCACGTCGGCGTACGGCCGCAGTGCGCGGATGAAGTTCTGTGCGAACGGCTCCTCGGTCGGCACCCAGATCGCGCCGATGCGCTCCGCGCGCAAGAGCGATTCGACGAGCTGCCACTGCGCGCCGGTCATGTCGTAGAACCCGGCCAGCAATTGCGGCCGCACCGCCGCGCGCTTTCCGTCCGCCGACAGCAGCGAAGCCGCGGCCCGCATCCGGTCGGCGGCGTCGATCGCGTTCAGCTGCGCGATCAGCTTCTCGTATTCGTTCCAGGCGCGGACGATCGCCTCGGTGCGGCGGGGGTTGCGCAGGCCGCGAGTGCCGTTCGCGCGGCGGGTGAGGTCGGCGAGCGTGATGCCGCTGTCGCGCACGTCGCGGTAAGCGCGCTCGAGCATCGCCGCGACGCCGCGGCTCTCCATCATCGGATGATCGACCGCGCGGACGGCGGTGCGCATGGCGAGGCGCCGTTCGACATCCGTGGGGACGCGCGGCGTCTGCCCCGCCGCGGCGAGCATCCGCTGTGCGAGCTCTTCCAGCGTGTGCAGCCGCACACCCGCGACGCCGTTCGGCAGCAGCGCGAGCAGCTCCTGCGACACCGCCTCGGCCACGCCGCGCGACGGCACGATCACCTCCTCGCTCCACGGCGAAAGCGGATCGCATCCGGCCCTCGCCTGAGCGAGCCGTGACGCGATTTCATGTGCGATGTGTCGGTAAGGCGCGAACCGGAGCGGGGGCATCAGCAGTTATTCGTCATTCTATCCTCAACGTGACGGGGTCGTCTGGTGGAGCGGCGG
>DASVUA010000181.1:0-4257 GCA_036387295.1 Thermoanaerobaculia bacterium
ACTTTGTGACGCATTTATCGTTAGTTTACCGTTCCGAAAAACCTGGGAGGACCTTCGTATTTTTCCACCACGCCGTAATCCACGCTTCGATCGTAGACCCGTTGAGCCCGAAAACCGCATCAATGACCTGATCCGCACGCCCGAGGTTCGCCTCATCGATTCCGAAGGCCAGCAGGTCGGGATCGTCCCGATCGCGCAGGCGCAGGAAATGGCGCGCGAGAAGGATCTCGACCTCGTCGAAATCTCCGCGTCTGCCACGCCGCCGGTCTGCAAGATCATGGACTACGGCAAGTACCTGTTCGAGCAGAAGAAGAAGCAGGCCGAGGCGAAAAAGAAGCAGAAGGTGATCGTGGTGAAGGAGGTGCAGTTCCGCCCCCGCATCGACGAGCACGATTTCGACTTCAAGAAAAACAACGTCGTCCGCTTTCTGCAGCACGGCGACAAGGTCAAATGCATCGTCCGTTTCCGTGGCCGCGAAATGACGCACATGGAGCTCGGAAAAGCGGTGCTCGACCGGCTTCTGGTCGAGATCAAGGAATTCGGCGCCTCCGAAAACCAGCACCCCGACGTCCAGGGCAACCGGATGTCCGTGGTGATCGCACCCAACAAGTAACCGGCCGAAGCGGATCGGGCCCGGAACGCCGAGGGTTTCTCCCTCGGCCTGGGAATCATTCGCCCAGGCAGGCAGTTAGCAGCAAGGCTTTAAGGGGACAGCTATGCCTAAGATGAAGACGCACCGTGGCGCTGCCAAGCGGTTCAGCAAGACCGGCAGCGGCAAACTGCAGCGGGGTCACGCCTTTCATTCGCACATCCTGACCAAGAAATCGCCCGGCCGTAAATCGCGGCTCGCTGGCGAAACCGAGGTCTCGGCGTCGAATGCACGCACCGTGCGGCGCATGATTCCGTACAAGTAGCTCTCGAGAAGAGCTGCGTAACCGGAGCGCGATCGGGTAATCACCACTCCTGACCCGACCGCTCGAAACGAAAGGAAAACGAGGAGACCATGCCGAGAGTCAAACGAGGCCCAAAAAGAAAGAACCGCCGCGCGAAAGTCCTGAAGCTTGCCAAAGGCTTCTACGGGATGAGATCGCGGGGCCATCGCATCGCCCAACAGGCGGTCGATAAGGCCCTCAATTCCGCCTTCACCGGTCGTAAAGACCGCAAAGGCGATTTCCGCACCCTCTGGATCGCCCGCATCAACGCGGCCGCGCGCCAGAACGGAATGTCGTATTCGACGTTCATTGCCGGCCTCAAAGCGGTCGGCAACGTGCTCGATCGCAAGATCCTGGCTGACATCGCCGTCCGCGACGCGGCCGCCTTCACCGCCCTCACCGAGAGCGCGAAGAGCGGACTCGCGAAGCAGAAGAGCGCGTAAGCGCTTTCCTCTACGATGCACTCGAACGGCGGGCCCAAAGCCCGCCGTTTTGCGTTCCTGCACATGCTGAAGCCGCGCGCCGCGCTGAATACGCCTCTCGCCGCCGCCGCGATCGTGGCGATCCTCTACGGCGTCTTCATCGCCGCGCTCTGGAACGCCCGCGGCCGCGACATCTCCCGCTTCGTCGTGGCCGGTGAAGCAGGCGTCGATCGCGATCAGATCCCGGAAGGGTTGACCGTCCTGCCGAACAGCACCGGATACGACGGGCTGGCGTTCTATCGATTCGCGCTCAATCCATTCACGGGGCAGAAGGTCGAGTTCGGGATCAGCATCGACACGCCGTCGTATCGCCATCAGAGAATCGGCTATCCCCTGCTGGTGTGGCTGATCACGGGCGGGAAACCGCTGCTCGTTCCCTGGGCGCTGGTGCTGGTCAATTATGCGGCGCTCATTGCCCTCGGTTGGGCCGGAGCGGTGCTGTCGCAACATTCCGGCCGGCACGCATTGTGGGCGGTGCTGATTCCGCTCTATCCGGGATTCGTCCATTCCGTTTCGCGCGACCTCAGCGAACCGGTCGCCTGCGCGTTCGGTCTTCTTGCACTGGTCTCACTCGCAAAGCGCCGGTACGCGCTCGCCGCCGCGTTCCTGTCGTACGCGGTATTGACGCGCGAGACGTTGCTGGTCTTGGCGATCGGAATCGCGGTGGCGTGGGTCTGGTCGCGTCCACAGCATCTGCCGCGCATCGTGTTTGTGGCTCCGCTCGCGGTTTATGGATTGTGGCAAATCGTCCTCACCCTGCATTGGGGCATTTCCCCGCTGCAGGCGGGAGCACAGGATCTGACGCTGCCGTTCACCGGATATGCGCGTGTGCTTTATGAATCGCGCTCGTTCCGCCGCCTGCATCGCCTTCATTTTTCGCAGGCGCTGTATCTCGGGATCGTTGCCATCCTGACGCTGCTCTCCTGGCGGAAGCCGCGCATTGCGCCACTGTTCGGCTCGCGCATCGCCTGGCTCGGGTATCTGGCGCTCGCCTCGACGCTTCCACACGCGATCTGGGATGAGGACGTCGGCTATATGCGCATCCTCGGCGATCTGATGGTGCTCAGTGCGACGTTTCTCTTAGCCGCGAGCGTGCGACTGCGCGCCGTCTGGCTCGTCTGTACAGGAGTGGTCTGGTATTACCTCGCCGCACACCTGGTCGAGTACAGCTGAAGCCAGCGAACACGCATTACGCTGCGCGATGAAGGCCGATCGCCTCATGCCATTTCAGCGGCGAGATCGCCTCGATCGGCGCGAGCTCGATGTGCAGCACCCGCCTGTGGTCGGGGACGAGCGCGGCCGACGAGGCGTGCAGAAGCAGCGGCCGCATGAGCAAAAGGCCGCCTTGCGGGACATGCAATTCCGTCGATTTGCCCTCGGCCACGACACGCTCGATCTGCTCGTCGGCCAGTTTGCCCAGACGATGGCTGCCCGGGATGGCGCGCAATGGACCATTGTCAGGACCGCATGCGTCGAGATGAATCCTGACGGCCAGCATCTGCGCCAGCACTTCGTGCGGCGCTTCGACGTGCAATGAGCCCGCTTTCGTGCTCCAGGGGCCGAATCCCGCCACCTGGAGCCGCTCTTTGACGGTGATCGTTCTGTCCTGATGCCATTGCGCGCGCCAGTTGGCTTCGCAGGTCTTGTCGAACAAGGTCGCTTTGACCGCGACGAGGTCGCGTCCGATCATCGACCAGACATAGCTGCCGAGCCGCGCGTGCGACAGCAGCGCGACGACGGTCGGATGCCCGATGAGGTTCCGCACACCTCCGCGCGCCGCACCTGCAACCGCGGGCAATGAGGAGGCGATGTGCGCGCACTGCTGCGCAGACAAAACGATGTCTGCGAGTGCGAATCCGTTACTTTCGAGGTCATCCACGGCGCGCATGCTACCCCGGAATGTCTGCTGCTCCCGCTGGGCGTTCCTGTCGCGGCCGGTGCCTCGCGACGCGATGAACGCGCGAGGTATTTACGTACGCAGAGGATCGTGCTTCACTGTCTGGACTCCTTCGAGACGCACCGGTCAACCATGGCGAACCACATTCCCCGCTTCAGACTCTCCTCCGCGCCGCGAATCGCGCGCCGCACGCGACGCACTTCAGTCGATGTCGCACGCCGTGTTCTTCGCGCCGAATGGTTTCACTTGTCCTCGCTGGCGCTGCGCGCCGATCGTGCGATGCGCACGCTGGTGGCGCGCAATGTGGCGGCTGCGGTGTACGCGGCGACGAACGACGCCATGCTCCACGCGCGCCCGTCGCGCGACCTGCAGAACGTTCTGCTGACGGCGCTCGCCGCACGCCGCGGGTGGAAACAGCGCAGCGCGCGCGAGTTCGTGCACACGTTCGGCAGCCGGCAGTCGACCATCACGATTCCGCTGCGGTTCGACGCACCTGTACTGGCCGCACTCGTCACCCGCACCGAGATCGCCGTCCTTCTCGGCGACTGCGAACGGCCGCTGGTGGCGGCCCTGCAGGCGCTCGCCGCACGCGAGCTCCAGCATCTCTGCGCCCGCGACGCGGCCTGATCGCGCAGCGCACATGATGCGCGTGGCTCGAATCGTGTAGATCTCGTTCACAAATGAACTGGCTCGTCTGGCTTGGTCTCGCTGTCGTGATCGCCGCCATCGCCGCTGTGACCGGCGTGAAACCGAAAGGAACGCGACACGTCGCGCACACGAGGATGATGGGCGTAGGCCGCGTTTTCCTCTTCGCAATCGTCGTGATCTTCGCCTACATGGCCTACCAGGCCCGAGGCGGCTGACCGCGCGCGACACAACGGCTCTAGTGGAGCGGCGGGCTCTTAGCCCGCCGAACGTTGATTGCTGCTCGGCGGGCTAAGAGCCC
>DASVUA010000182.1:0-6131 GCA_036387295.1 Thermoanaerobaculia bacterium
GCCGGAGGGTCTGGTGCCCCCGAACGCCCAACGCCCTACTCCCAACGCCCTACTCCCAACGCCCTACTGAACCACTTTCACTTCGTCGCCATCCTTCAATGTTTCAGGGGCGGTCACGATCACTTGTTCGCCTTCACGGACGCCGGAGGCGAGACGGGCGCGGTCGCCGGTCGAGGAGACGACTTTCACCGCGCGCCGTTCTGCTTTTCCGTCGTTCACGAGAAAGACGACGTCCTGCTCTCCATCACGCCGGATGGCGGTCTTCGGCACTTCGATCGACGCGGTCTGGGTGGCGGCAGCGGCGCTCTGGTCGGTGATGAACGCGACCTTCACTCCCATGTCGGGGAGCACGCGCGCGTCTCGCTGATCGAATGCGATCCGCACCTTGACGGTCGCCTTCTGGCGATCGGCCGTGGGGACGGCGGTGATGACGTGCGCCGGGATTTTCCAGTCCGGATAGGCGTCGAGCACCGCTTCTACCCGCTGGTTGGGGTGCACGCGGTTGATGTACGCCTCGTTGACGTCGACTTCGATCTCGAGCGAGGCCATGTCGACGATCGTGCAGATGCCGGTGCGGGTGAAGCCGCCGCCGGCGGATACGGGGGAGATCATCTCGCCCGGCTGCGCGTCTTTGGTGACGACGACGCCGTCGAACGGGGCGCGGATGACGGTGTCTTCGAGGGTCTGGCGTTGCAGGTCGATCTGGCGCCGCGAGGTCGAGAGCTGGTCGCTCTGCGAGGCGAGGCGGGCGCGGTTCGCATCGAGCTGGGCGCGCGCACGATCGAGGTCGGCGCGGCTGGAGATCTGGCTCGCGTTCAGCCGTTCGGCGCGCTCGTAGTCGAGCTGCGCTTCGCGAATGCGGACTCGCGTCTCTTCGAGCGCGCTCGACGCGGCCGTCGCTTCTGCCTGTGCGAGCGCGAGTCCGCGGGATGCATACGACGCGTCGAGCCGCGCGAGCGGTTGTCCGGCTTTCACCTGCAGTCCTTCTTCGACGAAGACCTCTTCGACTTTGCCGGTGACTTTCGACGAGACCGTCGCGCGCCGGCGTGCCGTGACGTAGCCGCTGGCGTTCAGCACCGAGCCGCCGCCGCTGCTCCCCGACCTGATGGCTTCCGCCGGCACCACCCGCACCTCGGCCGCACCATCGCGCGTGAACAGCCATCCCGCCAGCGCCACGAGCACGAGCACGAGCGGAATCGCGAAAAGAAGCGGAGAACGCCGCCGCGGCGCGGCTTCCGTCCGGTGAATGCGCAGACCATCGAGTGTTGCTTTGTCGACCATTGGATGACGCCATTATCGCGATGTGGATGGGTGGTGGCGAGTTACGTTTGTCATCTGGTTCAGTTGACCGTGGAGCGTTGAGCGTTGACCGTTGCTCGTTGCCCGTTGCCCGTTGCCCGGGCTTCTGCGCCTGGGCGCCATCCGTTTTCTCGGTGCGGGGGTCGTCATCGTTCCATTCAGGCGAAACGGCCCGGGCAACGGGCCACGGTCAACGGGCAACGCTAACGGTCAACGGGTAACGCGAACGAGCAACGAACCCCGGCCGCATTCACCAATCAGCCACCTCCGTGACTCTTTGCCACATCGTGTAACGGCGTCTGGGGAGATTCGCGGAACCGTCGGCGGCATCGTGCGGACATGCGACGAATCCTCGTATTTCTACTATTCGTAGTCTCGCCATTGCAGGCGGTTCCGTCCCGGTTGAGCATCGCGCGGGTCGATGGCGCGATCGCGATCGATGGGCAGGTGCTCGAGTCGGAGTGGGGGGACGCGCGGCGCATCGACGGCTTCGTCGAGTACTTTCGCGGCGACAACACCGCCCCTCCGGCGACGACGGCCGGGATGCTCGCGTACGACGAGCAGGCGCTGTACGTCGCGTTCGTGGCGAAGGATCCGCGGCCGGGCGACATCCGTGCGCCGTTGGTCGACCGCGACAAGGTGCTGGGCGATCAGGATTACGTCGCGATCCTCATCGATACGCTGAACGAACGCCGCTCCGGCGTGGCCTTTCGCGTCAATCCGCGCGGCGTGCAGACCGACAGTGTGGTGAACGACCAGACCGGCGAGGAAGACTTTTCGCCCGACTTTTTCTACGAGGCGGCGGCGCGGCGCACCGATGACGGCTGGGCCGCGGAGATGCGCATTCCGCTCTCGTCGCTCCGCTATCCGCCAGCCGATCCGCAGACGTGGGGCGTGATCATGATGCGCAACTATCCGCGCGATTTCCGCTACGTGATGGCGAATACGCCGATTCCGAAAAACTCCGGCTGTTTCCTCTGCCACGCCGCCGATGTGGCGGGATTTTCAGGATTGCCGGCGGGGAGCCATTCCACCTTCACGCCGTACACCGCGGCGCAATCGGGCTCGCGTTTCGATTCGGACGTGGGGCTCGACCTCAAGTGGAACCCCACGGCCGCACTGACGCTCGACGCGACGCTCAATCCCGATTTTTCGCAGCTCGAAGCCGACGTGCCGCAGCTCGCGGTCAACAGCCGCTTCGTTCTCTCGTATCCCGAAAAGCGGCCGTTTTTCCTCGAAAGCGTCGATCTCCTCGCGACGCCGCTGCGCGCGATCTACTCGCGCACCATTCACTCTCCCGCCTGGGGGATGCGCGCCACCGGACAGGCAGGCGGCAGCTCCTACACCGTGCTGGTGGCCGAAGATCGCGGCGGCGGCGTGACGGTCATCCCGGGGCCGTACGGCTCGCAGCTCGTGCCGAACGACGAGCGCTCGCGCGTGCTGATCGGCCGGGTGCGGCGCACGTTCGGCGATTCGTTTGCCGGCGTGCTGGCGAGCGCTCGCGAGCCCGAGAGCGGCGGCGGCAATCGTGTGGCCGGTCCCGATTTTCTCTGGAAACGCTCGCCGGAAGAGGTGCTGGCCGGGCAGTTTCTCGTGAGCGATACCGCCGGCGCGCGCGGCCACGCGGGACGCATGTACTACACGCGCGACGAGAAACGCTGGGATCTCTACAGCGGCGTGCGCAGCTTCTCGCCCCGATTTCGCGCCGATAACGGCTTCATCCCGATGACCGGCGCGCAGGACATGTATACGGAGCTCGGCGGCCGCGTGTATCCGAGGCGCGGCCTCGCGTATGTGAGGCCCTACGCCGGGGTGGCATATGCGCGCGAGTACGACGGCGGGCAGATGATGTGGCGGCAGTTTCATCCCGGCGTGTTTTTCCAGGGAAAGTGGGGGAGCGAGGGGTGGGCGACGTTCCGTTTCGCCGACCGTGAACGGGTGCGCGGCAGAATCCTCGAGACGTCGTTCGTCGACTTTTCACTGCGCGCGGCGCCGCGCCGCTGGCTGCCGGCCATTCAGTTGAAAGGACAGTTCGGCGGCAAGCTCGATTACGCGCAGGGACGCGAGGGGGAAGGGGCGAACCTGTCGCTCAGTACGACCTACCGGCCCACCGATCATCTCGAGCTGCAGGCCACCGCGTCGCGCGAATGGCTCGACGTCGCGGCGGGGCGTCTGTTCGACGCGCGCGTCGACTGGCTGAAGGCGACGTACATCTTCTCCGCGCGCCAGCTCGTGCGGCTCACCGGCCAGCGCAGTGTGCTCGACCATGCCGGCGCGCCGCGCAAGACGCGCACGTCGCTCGCCGCGCTGTACGCGTACAAGCTGAATGTGCAGACGGTGCTGTTCTTCGGCTATGGCGACGAGAGCGTCGCCGATTCACCGAATGTGTTCGCGAAGGTGGCGTATGCCTTTCAGCGTTGAACCGGCTCATCGCGCGCCGCGCACTTGTGAAAAGTTGTGACAGATCACTACGCCTCCGAACCCCTCGTGCGACCATTGCGTACTCCGGGTCGGGACATGCGCCGTATTTTCCGTCTATCCATCTTCTGGCTGCTCCCTGTGGTGATCGTGCCGCTGGCGCTCCTGCTCGTGCTGCAGGTGCGCTTTCTGCGCGCGCTCGAGCAGAAGACGGTTTCGGCGGAACGCAACTGGCTGCGCAATTCGCTGGAGCTGGTGACGGCGGAGCTCGAGATGCGTTATCGCGCCGCCGCCACCGCGGCGCTCGCGGTGCCGCAGACGATGCTGGAGGACGAAGAGGCGCTCGGACGCCGCTACGCCACGCAGCGCGTGCCGGGTGCGCGCACCTGGTTCACGCTACGCTTCGACGAGCACCGCGTCCGCCTTCTCGTGCACGACATGAACGGCCGCCCGAAGCAGCCGTCGGAAGCGGAAGTCGAGGCGATCAAGATGGCGACGGTCTCGTGGCACGTCGTCCACAAACTGAAGCGCATCGCGCAACCGGCCCTGCAGGTCGATGAGCGCGATGCGAAGAACCGCATCATCCTCCGCCCGGTGGTCGACGAGTCGTTGCGCGTCGTCGGCGTCGCGGGCGTCGTGCTCGACGAGCAGCGTTCGAAGGCGGCGATGACGTCGATCGGCGCCGGCGTGCTGCGCGAGCGCAATCATCACAACACGGTCGCCGTGCGCGTGGCGGAACGCTTCCCTCGAACGATCGGCGAGCGCGATTTCATCACTCTTCCGCTTCACTTCGTCTTCACGAACTGGCGCGCCGGCGTGCGCGATTTCTGCGCGAGTCCGGAGGAAGTGGCGGCGACGAACTTCCGCAACAATCTGATGTGGACCGGCGGCGCGTTCGTGGTGCTCCTCGGCGCGGTGGGGCTGTCGATCGGCGCGGTCGCGCGGCAGATGCGCTTGTCGCAGATGAAGAGCGACTTCGTTTCGAACGTCTCGCACGAGCTGCGAACGCCGCTTTCTTCCATTCGCGTATTCGGCGAGTACATGCGCCTCGGCCGCGTCGAGAAGCCGGAGAAGATCCGCCAGTACGGCGAGTACATCGAAGCGGAGAGCCGCCGCCTCACGCAGCTCATCAACAACATCCTCGATTTTTCGAAGATCGAATCGGCCGAGAAAAAGTACCGCTTCTGCGAGACCGACGTCGTCGAGCTGGTCGAGCAGACCGTCGCGGCGTTCGAAGTGCCGCATCGCGATCGCGGCGTCTCGATCTCGCTCGACGCCGACGCCGCGCCGTGCCTCCGCCTCGATAAAGACGCGATCGCGCAGGTGCTGATGAATCTCCTCGACAACGCGGTGAAGTACTCGAACGGCAACACCGTCATCGACGTGCGCGTCTTCACCGTCAGCAACGAGGTGCGCATCGCCGTGCAGGACAACGGCATCGGCATTCCGATGGGCGAGCAGAAGAAGATCTACGAGAAGTTCTATCGCGCGGGCAGCACGCTCGTGCACGACGTCAAAGGCAGCGGCCTCGGGTTGTCGATTGTGCAGCACGTCGTGCAGGCGCACGGCGGCCGCGTGGAGCTTCAGAGCACGCCGGGACAGGGGAGCACGTTCACGATCGTGCTGCCGGTCGCGCAGCCGGAGCACATTCGCGTCACCACAACGGAGTTCGCATGATGAACAACAACAGAATCCTGATCGTTGAAGATGACCCGGCGATGTCGGTCGCATTGCGCGACGGTTTCGAGTTCGAAAAGTACGCCGTCGAAATGGCGGCCGACGGCGAGAACGGCCTGCGCCTCGCGCAACGCGGCGCGCACGATCTGATGATCCTCGACGTCATGCTTCCGAAAAAGAGCGGCCTCGACGTCTGCAAGGAGCTGCGCAAGAACGGCAGCTCGACGCCGATCATCATGCTCACCGCGCGCGGCCAGGAGATCGACAAGATCGTCGGCCTCAAGCTCGGCGCCGACGATTACGTGACGAAGCCGTTCAGCTTCATGGAACTGCTCGCACGCGTCGAAGCCGTCCTCCGCCGCGTCACGCGCAACACGGCGGGCGACGAGTACAGCTTCGGCGACGTCGCTCTCGACTTCCGCACGTACCAGGCGACAAAGTCGGGCATGCCTCTCGATCTCACGCCGCGCGAGTTCCGCATCCTCCGCTATTTCATCGATCACGCGGATGAAGTGGTGAGCCGCGAGGCGCTGCTCAATCACGTGTGGGGCTACGACAGCAGCGCTTTCACCCGCACCGTCGACACCCACATGGCCCGCCTTCGCCAGAAGGTCGAGTCGATCCCCTCGGAGCCCCGGCACCTCCTGACCGTCCACCGCGTCGGCTACAAGTTCGTCCCGTAAAAAGAATCCTGTTTGGTGGAGCGGCGGGCTTTAGCCCGCCGAGCAACAGTCGGC
>DASVUA010000183.1:0-4733 GCA_036387295.1 Thermoanaerobaculia bacterium
CCGCCGCTCCACCAAACATCGCGTCCTTTGGACGGCGCGCAGTCGACCTCGCTCGTTCGTGACACGGTGGTGCGGTTCGTGACATCGGCGGAACAGGCACCCCCCGCACAGCAGGTTTCTTGCTAGCGATGAGAGTTTCCACCGTGCGTCACATCATCGCAGTCTCAGCCGTTCTTCTCGTGCTTGCCGGGTGCAAGGGCGAATCTTCGTCAGCATCCGCGCAGGAAGGAAAACGCGAACAGGCGCCGAAGCAGGTGCAGACCGATCGCGTGCAGGAACGGATGCTCGGCACGTCCGTCCTCGTCAACGGCACGCTCAACGCGTACGACCGCGCGACCGTCGGCACCAAAGTCGCCGGGCGCCTGCAACTAATGGCCGTCGACCTCGGCAGCCGCGTCACGCGCGGCCAGATCATCGCCCGCGTCGATCCGACCGACTACAACCTCCGCCTTCAGCAGGCCGAAGCAGGTCTCGCGCAGGCCCGCGTCCGCCTCGGCTTACCTGCCGGCGGTGCGAGCGACAGCGTCGATCCCACCGACACCCCGCCGGTGCGCGAAGCGCGCGCGGTGCTCGAAGAAGCGCGGGCGAGCCGCGAACGGTACGCCGCGCTGCTGCGCGACGGCGTCATCTCGAAAGCGGACTTTGATGAGGTGCAGGCGCAGTCGCGCGTCGCGGAGAGCCGCTACCAGGATGCGCTCGAAGAAATCCGCAACCGCCAGGCGGTCGCCACGCAACGTCGCGCCGAGGTCGCGCTGGCGCGGCAGCAACTCGCCGACACCGCGATTTACGCATCGTTCGACGGCGTCATCCAGCAGCGCATCGCCTCGCTCGGCGAATTTCTGAGCGCCGGCGCGCCCGTCGCCGAGATCGTGAAAGTGAATCCGCTGCGCTTCCGCGCCGAAGTGCCGGAACGCGACGCCGCCACGGTGCGCGTCGGACAGATCGTGCAGCTCGCGGTCGACGGCGCATCGGGCGATTACAGCGGACGCATCACCCGTCTTTCGCCCACCATCACCGAGCGGACGCGCGTCCTCGCCATCGAAGCCGACATCCCGAACGACGGCGCGCTCCGCGCCGGCTCCTTCGCCCGCGCCACCATCGTCACCGACACCGCCGCCGCCTCGCTCGCCGTCCCCGCCGAAGCGCTCGTCACCTTCGCCGGCATCGAAAAAGTGATGGTCGTCGAAAAAGGCAAAACCAAAGAAAAAGCGGTCACCACCGGACGCCGCAACGGTCCCTGGATCGAAGTCCTGAGCGGCGTCAAAGCAGGCGACGAAATCGTGCTGAATCCGGTGAATTTGAAGTCGGGACAACCGGTGATCGCGCGGTAGAAAAACCTAAATGTCATCCTGAGCCGCGTAGACGGCGAAGGACCTTCCAGCACGCAACGGAGAAGGTCCTTCGCCGTATTCGCGGCTCAGGATGACAGCAGGAATCCCATGCAAAAACTCGCAGAAATCTGTATCCGCCGTCCTGTCTTCGCTTCGATGATCGTGCTTGCGCTGGTCGTCGTCGGTGCGGCCGGTTACGCGCAGCTCGGCGTCGACCGCTATCCGTCGGTCGACCTGCCGACCGTCAGCGTGCGCACTGCGCTCCCCGGCGCGTCGCCGGAAGAAGTCGAATCGCTCATCACGCAGCAGATCGAAGAAGTGGTCAACACCGTCGACGGCATCGACGAGCTGCGCTCGGTCTCGGGGCCCGGCACGTCGAACGTCATTGCCACGTTCAAGCTCGATCGCGATCTCGAGACTGCAACGCAGGACGTGCGCGATCGCGTCAGCACCGTCGCCAACCGCTTGCCGGAAGATGCGACGCCGCCGGTGGTCTCGAAATTCGACAACGACAGCTCGCCGGTCCTCACGCTCGCGCTGTCGGGCGAGCGTTCCATCCGCGAGCTCACCGAGCTCGCCGACAAGACCGTGCGCGTGCAGCTCGAGCGCACCGGCGGCGTCGGCGAAGTGCGTGTCGTCGGCGGCCTCGAGCGCGCCATCAACGTCTGGGTCGACGCCGATCGGCTGGCCGCGTATCAGCTCCCGATCACCGCGGTGCGCACGGCGCTCGATCGACAGAACGCCGACCTTCCCGGCGGCAACGTCACGACCGAACGGCAGGAGCTCACGCTCCGCACCATGGGCCGCTACACCGATCCGGCCGCGTTCGAAAACCTCGTCATCGCCACGCGCAGCGGCGCCGGCAGCGGAGCGGTCAGCGAAGCCGGCGCAACAAACGAACGGCAACCGCCAGCCGACAACGCCGGCACTCCGGTCCGCATCCGCGACATCGGCCGCGTCGAAGACGGCACGAAGGAACAGCGCAGCCTCGCGCGCCTCGACGGCGTGCCGACGGTCACGCTCGAGATCCGCCGCCAGTCGGGGGCGAACACCATCGCCGTCATCAACGGCATCAAGGCGGCGCTGCCGAACATCACCGCGCAGCTTCCTTCCGACATCAAAGTAGAAGTGATCCGCGATCAGTCGCGCTACATCGAAGCGGCGATGCACGAGATCAAGCTGCATCTCGTGCTGGGGTCGCTCCTCGCCTGCATCGTCGTGCTGATCTTCATGCGCAACGCGCGCTCGACGATCATCGCCGGCATCGCCATCCCCGCATCCGTCATCGCCACGTTCGGCATGATGTGGGCGCTCGATTTCACGCTCAACAGCGTGACGATGCTCGCGCTCGTGCTGATGGTCGGCATCGTCATCGACGACGCGATCGTCGTGCTCGAGAACATCTTTCGCTTCATCGAAGAAAAGAAGATGAACGCGATGGAAGCGGCCGCCGCGGCGACGAAAGACATCGGCCTGGCCGTCCTCGCGACCACGCTTTCGCTCGTCGTCATCTTCCTCCCGGTGTCGTTCATGTCGTCGATCTCGGGACGCTTCCTCTACCAGTTCGGCATCACCGCCGCGGTGGCGATCATGGTGTCGCTGCTGGTGTCGTTCACCCTCACGCCGATGATGAGCTCGCGCCTTCTCAGCGCGAAAGATGCGGAAGGTGGACACGGTTCGCGCGGCGGTTTCTACGGCCGCATCGACGCGCTCTACATGCGCATGCTCGCGTTCTCGATGCGCAACCGGAAACTCGTCGCCATCGTGGCCGTGGCCGTGATCCTCACCAGCATCCCGCTCTACAAGGGAGTGAAGCAGGAGTTCATCCCGACCAACGTCGACGAGGCGGAGTTCGATGTGCAGATCACCGCGCCCCAGGGGACGAGCCTCGCTTCGATGAACGAGGCGATGGTGGCGATCGAGAAGGAGCTGATGGAAACGCCAGGCGTGCGGCTCGTGCTCGCATCGGCCGGCGGCGGGTTTCTCAGCACGACGTCGAGCGGCAGCGCGTACGTCCGGATCGCGCCGCACGAAGAGCGCACGCTCTCGTTCACGAAGTTCTGGAGCTCGCTGAAGACTGGCAAACCGTGGAACGCGTTTCGCGGCAACTACTCGGCGCAGGACGTGATGCAGGACGTGCGCAAGCGGACGCGCAAGTTCGCGCCGATCCGCGTCGCGCCGCGCAATCCCCCTTCGTTCAACTTCGGCCCCGGCGGCCGCTCCGACATCAACTTCGTCATTCGCGGGCCGGAGATCACGCAGCTCGCCGCGTATGCGGAAGATCTGGTGAAGCGGACGGAGAAACTGCCGGGCTTCAATGACGTCGATACGAATCTCGAGCTCGACAAGCCCGAGCTGCGCGCGAACATCGACCGCGCCCGCGCCGCCGTCCTCGGCGTCTCGACTTCCGACATCGCGACGAGTCTCAACGTCATGGTGGGCGGCGATCAGGAAGTGACGCGCTATCGCGATGTCACCGTCAATGAAGACTACGACGTGCAGCTGCGCGTCGAGCGGGCGAACCGCGACGATCCCGCCTCGATCGGACGGCTCTACGTGCCGACGCAGGACGGCGGTTTGGTGCGCCTCGACAACGTGGTCGAAATCGAGCGCGGCGTCAGCGCGTCGCGCATCGACCGCCTCGATCGCGAGCGCCAGGTGACGGTGAGCGCGAGCGTGGCTCCCGGATTCGCCCTGGCCGACCGCATCGAAGCGATGCGCGGCGAGATCGCGAAGATGGGCCTTCCCTCCGGCTACACGACCACCGTGACGGGGCGCGGCCGGGAGCTCGAACGCACCTTCAACGAGTTCCTCTGGGCGTTCATGCTCTCGGTCGTCTTCATGTACATGATTCTCGCCTCGCAGTTCGAGAGCACGATCCATCCGATCACGATTCTTCTCTCCCTGCCGCTCGCGATTCCGTTCGCGCTGCTTTCGCAATACCTCACCGGGAGCACGCTGAATCTCTACTCCGCCCTCGGCATCCTGGTGCTCTTCGGCGTCGTGAAGAAAAACTCGATTCTGCAGGTCGATCACATGAACAACCTGCGCGCGCACGGCATGGAGCGCGAAGCGGCGATCCTGCAGGCGAATCGCGATCGTCTCCGCCCCATCCTCATGACCACGCTCGCCCTCGTCGCCGGCATGCTCCCGCTCGCACTCGGCACCGGCCCGGGGGCGGAAGAACGCCGCTCGATCGCCATCGTGGTCATCGGCGGACAGTCGCTCTCGCTGCTGCTCACGCTGCTCGTCACGCCGGTCGCCTATTCGCTGTTCGACGATCTCGCGCAAAGCCGCAGATGGCGGCCGGTCGCGATTCGTCTGCAGCGCGCCCGCGAACGGATGACGCCCGCGTTCGTACGAAGACGCTGACCGGGTTCTGGTGGAGCGGCGGGGGGGGGG
>DASVUA010000184.1:0-10247 GCA_036387295.1 Thermoanaerobaculia bacterium
CGCCGAGGGCGCGCGCCTCGTGCGAACGCCACAACGTCCTCCCCGCGCCGCCGATCGCAGGATTTGATTCGTTCGAAGACAAATTTCATTTTCTCAGGGAGCGGTCGGACGCCAGCCGGCGCGTTGTGAGAGTCCGAGTAGCTCCAGTGAGATCGCGATCGCCCACGTCAGCATCGTCGCGCCGTGCATGTCGGACTGCACGCCGCCGAGGCTGACGTACGCGCCGAAATAGCGCCGCTGAGCGCGCGTCGTGTAGAACGAGAAGCCGCCGTCGTCGCGGTGGAACGCGCGCACGCGCTCGAATGACCTCGCGGCGAGCGCGCGCACGTCGTCCCGCCTGTAGTCGCCGCAATGACGCACGGCCTGCTGCACGACGAAGAGGCGGTTCAGAAAGCTGCAGCCATCCTCGGCGAACGTTGCGTCGAGCGCTGTGTCGAGGAGGCGATCCGCGTATTCGAGCGGACGTCCCGTCCAGCGATACGCGGTCAGCACTTTCATCGCGCCGTTGATACGCATCTGCGTCGCGACGTCTCCGGTCAGCCAGGTGCCGGAGCGGGGATCGCGGACGCGGTCGAGCTCCTCGAACGCCGCATCGATGCGCGGATCGACGACATTCGCACCGCCGTGCTTCGCGTTCACGTGGAGAAAGAAGATGAGGTGACTGGTGTGGCTGCCCGCTCCCCACGGCACGTTCCAGTCGAGGGAGCGAACGAACTGCCGTACCGATTCGGGGTCGGCGTGAGTTTCCGGCAGGCGGTGCGCAGGCATCACGCCGACGTCGAGGAGTGTCGCGGCAGATTGCCGCGTCTCGGCGTTGATGCTCGCCTCCTCGTCCGGCAACGTCGCACGAGGATGGCGCAAGCGGTCGAACGCCGCGCCGAGGGCGAAGCGCCGGTGCATCGCGCGATCGACGAAACGGCCGTCGGGAAGCTGAAACGAGCGGATGAAGGCGATCGCTCCTTCGCGCCGCTCGGCGGACCACTCGTTCCAGAGGCCGGTGTTGCACGCGGTCTTCACCGCGAAGCAGGTCACGAACTGCGCGCGGTGCCCGGTGGCGGGCGCGAGCCGCCGGTGCTGGCAATAGCGGAAGCGCCCCGGTTCGAGGCCAGCCGCCATCCGTTCGACCCACCCGCCGAGCGACGTTTTGAAGCCTTCCGCCGCCGAGAGAAACGACTCTTCACTGCCGATCGCCGTCATACCGCCCCTTCCGGTTTCTTGCAGACGAGCATGATCATGTGCCCCGCGACCGCGGCGGAAAGGCGCGTGTTCGCAAGTACCTGCAGCGTCCGCCTCAGCGTGCGAGCGAGCGACAGGCCGCCGCGTGAGCCTCCTCCACTCCTCGGCACCTGCGCGGCGGCCGGCGCTTCGAGCGACGACGGCGCGGTCGATTGGTTGAGACGGCCGCGGAGCGCGGCGAAGAGCCCGATCTCGTCCTTCCATCCTTTGACAGGCCCGACGCCGAACGAGTCGGTGATGACGAGCCCCGCTTTTTCGACAGCCTCCGCGATCTCCTGCCGCTCGAAGGCGAATTGGTAAAAGGCCGCCGGTTCTTCGTCGGCGTCGTACACCGACTGCGGCGCACGCGCGAGCGTCATCTTCCGCAGCGCGTTGAAATAAGGAACGGAGAGAAACATCGTCCCCCCCGGAGCAAGGACCCGCACCATCTCCGCGATCAGGGCGGCAGGACCGCGCCAGAAGTGCTCGACCACGCCGAACGACGTGATCGCCTCGAACGTTCCGTCCGCGAACGGCAGGCGGTTGATGTCGCCGCACGTGACGACGCTCGGCGCGCTGCGATGACGCACGGAGGTGCGCAGCGCGTCGGCGACGTAATCGACGCCGAAGGCCTTGATGCCGAGCTCGCGGAGGACGATGACCCACTGGCCCAGCCCGCAACCCGCTTCGAGCACGCGCGCGCCGGCAGGGATCTCCCGCCGCAGCACGGGCAGCACTTCGAAATCGCTGCGGGTTCCGGCAATCATCCGGGCGATGTCCTGCTGGGTCCAGTTCGATTGCCAGTGATCGTGCGTCGCCGCCCAGCCGGTCCAGACGACCCGCCGGAAACGTCCCGCGCGAATCGTGCTCCGGGCGATGGACGCCATCAGCCGTTTCCTTTGGCGAGCTCGCCATCGATGAGGATGTTCAGTTGGGTTCTCCCGCGCGTCAGAGGAGCGTGATTGTAGCCGCACGGCTCGCCCGCAGCCACCGGCCGGCGGACTCTGCCCGATGTGGTTTAATCGCGAGCAGAACATGACGGACGTCCAATCTCTCGAACATCGCCCCGATTCTGTCGATAGCAGTGGCGGGCTGAGCCTGACCTATGTCGCGCGCATCCTGCGACAGTACGCTGCCCCGATTCTCCTGACGATCGCTGCTGTCGCGGTCGGTTACGTTCTTCTGGCGACGCTGTACATCCTCAGCCGGCCTGTTCAGCGAAACACGACGCTCGGATTCCGCCTGGAGTTTCCCGGCGCCGAAGACGGAAAGTACCCGAACGGTCTTCCGTTCAACAGCAGCGACATCGTCGATAGCTCCGTTCTGCGCGCCGCATACGACGCAAATCAGCTCGAGCGATTCATGACGTTCTCCGACTTTACGAGCTCGATCGTCGTGCTCGAGGCGAACAGCGCGCTGAACGAGCTGGCGCGCGAGTACGAAGCGCGCCTCGGGAATCCGAAGCTCTCCGCCGTCGAGCGAGACCGGCTCGAAAGCGAGTACGCGCAAAAACGCGAGAGCCTGCGGAAAAACGAGTGGGCTCTGACTCTCACCACGAGAGACGGCCTGACGCGGGTTCCCCCCTCCGCCTCCTCGAAGACACTGGCCGACATCCTCCGGCTGTGGGCCGACTTCTCGGCCAAAACCCGGCAGGTGCTCGTGCACCGCGTGCCGCTCATCGGCGGCGCAGCGCTGCAGCGGCTCAGCGCCGAAACCCCCGATCCGCTCAGTTCGCTGCTCGCGCTCCGCACGGCTTCCGTCGAGTTGGAGAGCAACATCGAGAACCTCTCCCGCCTCCCCGGTGCGGAGGTGGTCCGCTCACCGAAACGGAACGCTTCGCTTCGCGACCTGGAGCTCGAGCTCGCGCAGGTGGAGCGCACCGGCATCGAGTTCCTGATCAGCGACGTGCTGCGCAGCGGCACGATCGACCGCGGACGCGCCGCGGCGATGATCGAGTCGCAACTGGCGTTCGACCGGCGCGAGCTCGCGGCGGCAGAAGAGCGGGTGCGCGTCCTCCGCGTCGCATTCGAGGACTACACGCGCAGCACACGGCAGGCAGCGAAGGCGGCGGCCCCGGCAGTGTCGGAACCGACGGCGCCGCCCGAGGAAAGCGTCGTCTCGGCGGTCAGCGACTCGTTCATCGACCGGATCGTGAATCTCGCGCAGGATGCGGCGGACCGTTCGTATCGCCAGCGCCAGATCGATGACATCCGCATGGCTGCACTCGCGGCAGTGCCGATCCGTTCCGCGGTCGCGTATCAGGAGCAGATGCTCGCCGACGTCCGTTCGGCGGGCGGCGCCGGCGGCCGGATTCCTCCGGCACAGATCGCTGCCGAGCGGACCCGGATTGCGCAGAAGCTCGGCACGATCGCGGACGATCTGACGCAGGTTCGCGGAGTCCTCTCGCGCAGCCTCACCGCCTCCGGGCAGATGTACACCGTCACCTCTCCTGTCGTCTCGGTGGCCGACCGGAGCGTCTCGCTGCAGCGCCTGGCAGTCGGCGGGATCCTTCTGACCGTGCTCGCGGCACTCGCCGCGATCGCCGCGGCGTTCCTGCATCATCGGATGCAGACCGAACGGCGGCAGGCAGAGTCGCTGGCAACTTAGTCGACGGCTACGGTGACGCGTGCGGCACGCGCGCGTCACCGTTCTCCTCTTTCTCCGCGTTCAACGCGGCGCGGCGCTCAGCCGCAGGCCATCGTCAACACGCTCCGCGGCATACCGGTTGCAGTCGCGCCGCTCGTGCGAATAACTTCTCATCGCCTCGCGCTGCTGATGTTCGCCTTGCTGGTTTCGGTCCGCGCCACGGCTGAGTTTTACATCCTGCCGAGTGACGCCGACATGATGCGCGAGGCCGACGCGATCGCCGTGGTGAAAGTGACCGCAATCCACAGCGAGTTCTCTGGCGAGCGCGACATCGTGACCAACATCGACGTCGCGCCCGAGCTGGTGCTGAAAGGGGCGATCAGCGTGAATGCTCCGGTGAGGATCGTCGAGCTCGGCGGCGTCATCGGAACGCAGGTGATGCTCGTTTCGGCAGCACCGGCGTATTGGGTGAACAACCGCGCGCTCGTCTTTCTCCAGCGGACCGACGACGGCGGCTGGCGCACCTATGGTGCGGCCCTCGGGAAGTTCGACTTCGTCCGCGACACGGAAGGGCGCCGGCTCGCCGTTCGCTGGGCCATGCGCGCCGAGGACGTAGAGCTCTGGACGCCCGACGGGCGTCCGCAGGAAGACAAAGTCCGCGACGCGGATCTCTTCATCGATCATCTGCTGCGGCGTTTCGGAGGCCGCGCCCCCGCGCCGCGCCCACGCGACCTGCAGACGAACGCCGGCGCACCAGCCGCTACGACGCAAGCGGACGACGCCGATTACTTCATCGAGAATCCGGCCCCCGCCGCGACCTCGCCCGACGCCTGGGATCCGGCGACCAACGCCGTCTACCCGCCATCGGCGTACACCCAGGGAACGTTCCGGTGGGACGTCTTCGACAAAGGCGGCTCGGTGACGTTCCGGGCCAGCGGCACGCAGCCCGGCTACGACGCCACCGGCGCCGCGCAACGCGCGCTTGCCGCGTGGACGAACGATCCCGGGTCGAACGTGCAATACCTTTACGGCGGCACCTCCACCGCCGGCTTCGTCGGCGGCGACAACCAGAACACGATCGTCTTCAATTCGACGACCGGGGTTCCCGCCGGTGCGATCGCGTACGCCCAGTGGTACGGCGGGGCGGAGCACACGTACAAAGGCGAGACGTTCTACAGCATCACGGAAGGCGATGTCGTCGTCAAATCCGGCATCTCCGTCTCGCAGAAAGTCTTCGACGAAGCGGTCACGCACGAGCTCGGTCACACGCTCGGCTTTCGTCACTCGGATCAGAGCGTCCCCTCCTCGACCCAGGCAGTCATGAAGGCTTCGCTGAGCGGCGCGTACGGTGCGACGCTCGGTCCATGGGACATCGAGGCGGTGCGCACGGTCTACGAGTCGACCGTTTCGACGGCCCCGCCCGGCACGCCGGCGAATCTCGTTGCGACCGCGACCGGTTCGACCTCGATCTCGATCACCTGGACCGCCGCCGCGAACGCGACCGGCTATCAGCTCGAACGCAGCTCCAACAACGGAGCGTTCGTGCTGATCGCGAGCCCGGCCGGCACCAGCTACGTCGACACGGCTGTCGCGGCGGGTACGACGTACGTCTACCGCGTTCGCGCTCTCGGAGCGACAGGCACGGCTCCCTCGGCCTACAGCAACACGGATTACGCGACGACCGTCATCTTCGTCGACGACCCGCTCGTTCCGGGCGTGACGGTGATCCGCGCAATTCACCTCACGCAGTTGCGTCAGGCGGTGAACGCGATGCGCGCCGCGGCGGGACTCGCGGCCGTCACGTGGACCGACCCCTCGCCCACCGGCGTGAAGGTTCGCGCGGTACACATCACCGAATTGCGGAACGCTCTCACGCCCGCGCTCGCCGCCTTTGGCAGAAGCGCGACGTACACCGACCCGGTGCTGAATCCCGGTATGCCGGTCAAGGCAGTCCACTTCCAGGAACTTCGGAATCTGACGAAGTAAATCGCCTGAACGTGGTGTAGCTCACACCCGCTTTGCGTGGTGAGGGACTACTTTTGTCCTCGGCGCCGTTAAACTGGCGTCCGCACGTGTCCACGTGCGATTTCGTCCAGTAATCGGTCCGAGGAGTCCAAATGATCCGTCGCAACCTGTACCGGCTCGCGCCTGTAGCGAGCATCGTGTTGTTCTTCGCCTTGCCGGCTGCAGCATCTGTGCAGTATCGCGTCGACGACGCCGCGCTCTCGCAGCTCGCCGGCCCGACGAAAATCGGCGGCAAGCTGAAGGTCGCCAACGTGCCGCTCGTCGACGGCGAAGAAGGCGAGCTCGAGCTCGAGCGGTTCGACGTTTGGGCCGACGGTGCGGACATCAAGGTCTTCGGCGCGGGCAACGAAGTCGTTCAGCGCCTCCCGCTCCCCGCGGCCAAGTACTACCGCGGGCGCGTGGCCGGGAAGCCCGACTCGCTCGTCTTCATCGCCGTGAGCGGGCGCCGCGTCGACGGGCTCGTCTATACGGACGATCGCAAGTTCGCACTCGGCACCGAGCGCAGAGCGCGCGGCAGCGAGGAGATGAACCTCGTGGTGCAGGAGTCTTCCGTGATGGACGACATTCCGCTCGACGGCCACGGCTTCGAGTGCGGTGTCGAGAAGACGAGCCTGAACAACGTCACTCGTCCGCGCGCCGTCACGAACGCGCTCGGCGAGGCGGTCTCGAACGTCGCTCCGGCCGGCACGCAGCGCTCGGTGATCAATCTCGCGATCGACACCGATTACGAGCTGTACACGAAGGCGGGCAGCAATCCGGCGAACGTCACGACGTACATCGGCAATCTCATCGCCGCCGTCTCGACGATCTATGAGCGCGATCTGCGCACCGAAGTCCGTATCGCGTACCTCGGCATTCAGAACAACATCGCCGACCCGTTCCTCGTCGTTCCGGGGACGAACGGCCAGACCTCCCTCGACGCCCTCTTCGAGGTCGGCGACCGCTGGCACAACACGCCGCCCAGCGCGAACTCGCGCTCGGCCGCAACGCTCATCAGCGGCAAGGCCCAGCTCGCCGGCATCGCCTGGGTAGGAACGCTCTGCACCAACGATTTCTCGTACAGCGGTCATTGGGGCGGCAAGTACTCGTACAACGGTGGCGTCACCCCGCCCGCCTCGCTCGCCGTGCCCGACCCGAACGCGAACCCGAACTACACCGCCCCCAGCTCGAACTACTGGCCGCTGCTTCAGGTGGCGCACGAGCTCGGACACAACGTCGGCAGCGATCACACGCACTGCATCACCCTCACGGCGAGCCAGCAGGCGGAGTACGCCGTGACCCGGAACTTCGTCGACGAGTGCTACAACCTCGAGGGCGGCTGCTTCAGCGGAACGCAGCTCGTTCCGGCGGAAAAGGGCTCGATCATGAGCTACTGCCACCTTCGCAGCCCCGGCTACGGATCCAACACCCGCTTCACGTTCGGTAAAGCCGGCGAGACGAGTGAAATCGCCCTCAATGGCCTGATCGCTAGCATGGCAGGCGTAACGCCGGCGCTGTCGTCGATCACGGCACCCGCCACGATCAACGTCGGCGCCTCGGCGGCTGGGTCGATCCTCAACGCAGGCCTCACGTACAGCTGGACCATCGCCAACGGCACCTTCACCGGCGGCGGCACGACCGCCACGGGTGCGAACGTGACGTTCACCGGCACCGCGAATCCGCTCACGCTCACCGTGACGGCGACGAACGCCAGCGGCTGCGCAGTGACCGATACGAAGACCATCACCGTCCAGGAACAGGAAGCGCCGCCGGTTCCGCCGGCGCCGGCGACCGTCGTCGCCTCCGCCTCGGCAACGACATCCGTGCTCGTCACCTGGAGCGCAAGCGCCGGTGCGACGGAGTATCAGGTGTGGCGCAGTTCGAACAATGGCGCGTTCACGCTCGTTTCGTCGGCCGGCGGGAACACCTTCTTCACCGATTCCACCGCCGCCCCGAATACGGCGTACCGCTACTCGGTGCGCGCCGGGAACGAAAGCGGCTTCTCGGCTCTCGGTGGCTCGGACCTCGTCACGACCGTCGTCTTCACCGACCCGAGTCTGCTCGTGGCCGCAACGCGCGTGAAGCTCGTGCACTTCACCGAACTGCTGACCGCCGTCAACGCGGTGCGCTCGTTCGCGGGGCTCTCGCCGATCGCCTTCACGGCACCGTCCCCGAGCACCGCCGTCACGCTCCGCCGCCAGCACCTGCTCGACCTTCGCGCCGGCCTCGATGCGGCGCGCAGCGCGATCGGCCTCAGCGCGATCAGCTACGTCGATCCGACGGTCACCGCCGGTTCGACGACGGTCAAAGCCATGCACATCACGCAGCTCCGCGACGGCGTGAAGTAAGCGCGTTCAGTTTTCGACCGATTCGACCTGTGAAGGCGCGCTACGGCGCGCCTTCACGTTTTTGTCGAAGCTCCTGTAAATGACGGCGATCAGCGCCCCGAAGACGAACCCGCCGACGTGCGCCCACCAGGCGACGCCCGCCACTTCCTGCGTGCGGCTCGCCGCTTCGAGCGAGAGAAACCCGTTGAAGAACTGCATGCCGAGCCACACAGGCAGGAACAGCAGCGCCGGGATCTCGGCCATCGCCCAGTACACGACCAGCGGAAAAAGCGTGACGATGCGCGCATGCGGCCGAAGGACGAGAAAAGCGCCGAGGACGCCTGCGATGCTCCCGGACGCGCCGATCGACGGAATCGGCGACGAGGGGAACAGGACCGTGTGCGTGAGGCTCCCCGCCGCGCCACAGGCAATGTAGAACGCGAGGTAGCGAACGTGTCCCATCACGTTCTCGATCGCGCCCCCGAAAACCCACAGGTAGATGAGGTTCCCGAACAGATGCACGAATCCGCCGTGCAGAAAAAGCGACGTCACCAGCGTGATGCCGACTTCCCACGGCGCATACCCGAACGCGGACGGATCGACAAAGCGCGCGGGGATGAAGCCGAACGTCTGAATGATCCGCTCCGTCATCTGCCCCATGAACAACTGCGCGACGAAGAACAGGACGTTCGCCGCGACGAGGCCGCGGTTCAACAGCGGCGGAGCCGAGCGTTCGGCCGTATGGCGGAGAGGAATCATGTTGCGAGTTGCGGGCGTCCCATTCTGCCGCGTGCAGCCGCGCGCGTGCGCTGCTCCCGACGCCGAAGGGACGCTCTCGCAACTCGCAACGCTTACGCCAGCGCCGTCGCGATCTCGCGCACCACTTCCGCGACCTGCTCTTCCTTCAGCTCGGGAAAGACCGGAATTGCGAGCGTCTGCTCGGTGCAGAGGTCGGAGTTCGGATACGCGTCCTGCGCTCCACGCACGTTCTTGAAGCACTCCTGCTGCGGCAGCGTGAGCGGATAGTAGACCTCGCAACCGATCTGCACTTCTTTGAGGTGCGCCATTACGCGGTCGCGCGTCTCCTTCCCTTCAGGGAAGCGGACGACGTACTGGTTGTAGATGTGGCGGCGGCCGGAGATCTCCTGCGGCAGCACGACCCGCTCCCCCACTCCCGCGCTGGCGAACTCACGGCGATAGATCTCGGCGTTGCGGCGCCGCCCTTCGTGCCACGACTCGAGCAGCGGCAGTTTGATGTGCAGCATGGCCGCCTGCAGTGAGTCGATGCGGAAGTTCCCGCCGACGTAATGATGAAAGTACCGCGGCCGCATGCCGTGCACGCGGAAGTCGATGAGCTTCTGCGCGAGCGCGTCGTCGTTGGTCGTGATCGCCCCCGCATCACCGAACGCGCCGAGATTCTTCGAGGGAAAAAACGAGAACGCGCCCATGATGCCCATCGTGCCGGCGCGCCGTCCGTTGTAATCGCTCCCGACCGCCTGCGCGGCGTCTTCGATGACGTGCAGGTTGTGCTTGGAAGCGATGGCGAGAATCTCGTCCATCGGCGCGCACTGTCCGAACAGATGCACCGGCATGATCGCCTTCGTGCGCGGGGTGATCTTCGCTTCGACCTGCCTGGGGTCGAGGTTGTAATCGGCGAGATCGATGTCGACGAACACCGGCACCGCGCCGAGGCGCGCGACGACGCCGGCGGTGGCGAAGAACGAATACGCGGGCACGATCACTTCGTCCCCGTCGCCGATGCCGAGGACCATCAGCGCTTCGAGAAGCGCGTCAGTGCCGGATGAAACGCCGAGCGAGTGCTTCGTCTGGCAATACGCCGCGAAGTCGCGCTCGAATTCTTCGACGCGTTTCCCGAGGATGAACAACTGCGATTCGTAGATCTCGGCGGTGACGCGAAGCGCCTCCTCGCGGATCGTGGCGTACTGCTGTTTGAGGTCGAGTAGCGGAATGGCCATAGCGGCGCGAAGTCTACGTCAATAGACAGTTTCGCGTCCCGCCGCGTATCACTGGCACCCGCATCAGAACTGATTTCCGCAACTATTTTCGATGCTGATTTTGCGTTAGACATTTCCAAACCTGCCGCCGTATCTCCCG
>DASVUA010000185.1:0-15482 GCA_036387295.1 Thermoanaerobaculia bacterium
GGACCGCTGGCGGCACGTGGACCGACGGCCGTGATGCCTCCAAGCCGATCAGCGTCCTGAATGAGCCGACCACGACGTTCCACGCGGTCGAGAATCGCGTCGGCCCCGCAATCGAAACGCAGCATTACGGCGCACAACTGCGGACGTATTCGCAGATCACGAAGGGACAGTACGGCCATCCCGCCGTTGTCTCTGACGGGACGACGCTGTACATGGCGCACCTGCGCGGCAACTCGGATATTTACGCGGGCTCGGTGTGGTGGGCGTATTCGACCGACAACGGCGTGACGTGGCAGGAATCGGCGACGCCGCTGATGTACGGCAAATATCACAGTCAGTTCGGACCGCGCGGGAAAGAGCACGTCTTCAGTGGCGGATCCGAGACCAGCGGCGCGTGGGAGCCGGAGGGATTTCACAGCGTCACGATGGCCTTCCGCACCGAAGGCACGAGCACCTGGGCGTACATCTATGCCTCCTATTACCACCCCGGCCGTGAAGCGAATGTGAACAGCTGGGCGACCAGCAGCAACCTCACGTACCGCATTCGAATCGACAAGACGATGTCCGGACATCTCAGCAACGACCGCCAGTTGCTTTACGACGACCCCGCACAAGGGTTCGTCTGGAAGCGCCACAATGGCGCGTTCACCTGGTCCGATCCGGTTGCGGGCGACCCGACCACCTGCTGGGTCTGCAATGCGCCGTATCTGCCGGATACCAACTACGCCGATGCGACGAAAGTCGCGCCAGGCCGCGTGCGCAGCAGCTGGCAGCACTACACGAGCCAGGACGGGCTCTGGGATACTGCCTCGGTGACGCACAACGGAACCGATTTCGTGATGCTGCTCTGGAACGGCAATGCGAACCTCGCCGGCAATGAGCAGATGAAGGTCAAGGTCTCGAAGAACGGCGTCGACTGGTCAGGTCCCTATTCCGTCGACGCGAGCTACCTGCTGACGGATCCGAAGGCGACTCCACCCGGCGCGAGCGTCGGCCTGCTGCCGGTGCATCCCACCCTCTGGTACGGGACGCTCTCGGGTACCACCGCGTACTGGGGCTTCTTCCCCTTGCACTGGTTCGGGACCTACAACGGCACCCGCATCCTGCCGGCGAAGCTCGGTGTGCCGTCGGGGCAGACGTTTCCCGTGGCGCCCGCCGGGAACACGTACGCGGTCATCAACTAAGCCGTCTACTCAGCGAGACACCATCCGCAGTTCTGATCCCCCGCCGCGAATTCTGGCGGCGGGGGATTCTCGTCTCGTCGACGCCGCGCGGCTCCACGTCAACCGCGTGCCGTTCGGAATACCCTCCCCTCTTCACAACCTTTCCCCCACCATGCGTGGAACCCATGGGTGGGCCGAGGTGTCGCGAGAGCGGAAGCGGGAGATCATCGGCGCGATCGCCGGCAACCGGGCGACGCGTGGACCGGTGCATGTCGAGCTCGACCTCACCGACCGCTGCAACGTCGCCTGCTACTTCTGCAATCAGCAGGATCTCCGCACGAAAGAATCGATTCCCCTTCCGAAGCTGACGGACCTGATCGACGAGCTCGCGGAAGGCGGCCTGAAATCGGTGCGGCTCTCCGGCGGCGGCGATCCGCTGTTCCATCGCGACGTGCTGAACGTCATGGATCACCTCGCCTCGCGCAACATCGTCGTCGACAACCTCACCACGAACGGCGTGGCGCTCACCCCCGAGGTTGCGAAACGCCTCGTCGACGGCAAAGCGCGTGAGGTGATCTTCTCTCTCAACGCCGCCGACGCTGCCGACTACTCGCGGATGATGAAGGTGAAGCCGGCGCTGTTCGACAAGGTGCTGGACAACATCCGCAACCTCGTCGCGATGCGCGGCGATTCGATTTATCCGTCGATCGTCATTCAGTTCCTCATCGACAAGCGAAACATGTCGCGCCTCGTCGACATGTACGAGCTCGGACGTTCCCTCGGCCCCGATCGCATCGGGATCAATCCTGTGCTCGAGGTTCCGATGGACCGCATCGATCGCGCGACGCTGCTCGAGCGCGACGATCGCGACGTCGCGGAGCCGCTCATCGAAGAGATCCTCCGCCGCGATCACGGCACCGGACTGTTGCAGATCGACTTCGCGGTCGACGGCTGGAACGAAACGCTGCACCGCGTTCGAGAGCGGGTGCAGACGCCGGCGTACAACGCTTACCCGATCGCACCGTCGTTCAAGCAGGAGAACGGCGGCTGTTTTTTCGCCTGGTACACCGCCGCCATCACCGGCAACGGCGACATCCGGCCGTGTTGCCTCTTGCTCAATCCTTCGGTCAAACCGCTCGGCAACATTCACGACGGGCAGACGTTCGCGGAGCACTGGAATGGTCCGGCGTTCGGCAAGATGCGCGACGAAATGCGCGAAGTGCTGCTCATGAAGAGCAAGACTCCGTACTCGCCGAAGAAGTTCGAGATCCTCAAAGAGCCGTGCGTCACCGACGGCCTTTGCTGGCTGAAGAACATGTACTTTCGCGGCGACGAGGAGTTTTACGCCGAGCTGGACGAGGTACTGACGGCGGCACGGAAGAAGGAAATCGGCCTCCTGCGCGGCAACCGCGGACGCCGCCGCGCGATTACGCTCCTCCTGCAGGAAAACCCGCGGATGAAGCGCGCGTGGGACTGGTTCCGCGACAATTCACGTCCCGCGCGAAAGCTGCTGAAGTCGAAGCTCGGCGTCAACATCACCGACGCGGTCTGACGCGTCACCGGCTCAAACGAGACTCAGGTCGTAGCGGAACTCCGCGATGAGGTCCTCGTACGGCGACGGAACCGTCTCGGCGATGCCGCTCGCTTCCGCGACCAGCACGTGCGGCAGGCCGGGCTCGTCGAAATCGCGCGGGTGGCGCTCGAGGCCGGTGAGCTCCGGATGCGCGCTCTGCCCGTACTCGGCGGTTTTCAGAGTCGCGAAGCCGGCGCGGCGCAATGCGTCGGCGAGCGTTACCTCGTTGTAGAGAAACTGGTGACCCCAGCCGCGGAACGCCCGGTTCATCACGAAGCAGTCGCGCACCGCGTCGCGCTCGCAGGTCCAGGCGCCGAGGTGATAGCCGAATCTCCAGACCCAATCGAGGTTCGGCGTCGACAGGCGGAGCACGCCGGACGGCGAGAGCGCGATGCGGCACGTACGCAGCAGCGCGCCGGCATCGTCGAACGGGAGATGCTCGATGAAGTGTTCGGCGAACACGAACTGCGCGCCGCGAAAGGGCACACCGAGGGAGAGATCCCACAGAAAATCGATCCCGGCGTATGGCTGGTTATCGATGTTCACCCAGCCGTCGAGCGCCAGCGGCCCCGCGCCGAGATGCAGCCGGAGATGGTTCCAGCGTGAGTCGTTCGAGAACACGTGCAGCACCGCAACGGCGTTCTCCCGGACCGGCTCTCCGGCCAACTGCACGAACTCGAAATCGCGCAGCCGCGCCCGGCCGCCAGGGGCGCTGGAGAGGTCGAGCGGCACGTTCGCAAAATGGCCGAACGACAGCGCGGCGGTGAATTTTCGCCGCACGCGCTCGACCGCGCTGCGACCGGCCGGCGACGCGTTCTCGGGCGGCGTCATCCGGAGAATCAGCACTCCGTACGGCAGCAGTAATCCGCTGTCGAGCAGTGTTTCGATCGTTCCGATCGATGCGAGATCGGCGACGACGACATTGTGCGCGCCGCGCGGAGCACGCGCGAACTCGACGTTCTCGCCGCCCGCATGGTTCGACGCGTAATCGAAGTGACGCTTCGATGGAACTACCGCCGTCACATGCGCGCGTGCGGTCGACGCCACGGCAGCCGCCGCGGCTCCGGCGTTGTCATCGGACAGCAGCACTTTCCTGCGCGCGGAGAACGCCGCGTAGAACGTCCACAGCGACTGATGCGCGACGTACAGGTCGTTCCCCGAGAGCAGCGGTGTGACCACGCCGCGAGGGACGCCGGCGGCCAGACGCCGCACGAAGCGCTGCGGCGAGCCACGTTTCAGTCCTCGGATCAAGCGTCGAATCGGCATGCTCGTTCTTTGCTCGTCACGCTTCGGTGCTCGACGCCGTTCGCCGCGTCGAATCGACCCAGAGGTAGATGCAGAGGCCGACGAACAGCACGATCGAAACGAGCTGCGACCAGAGCACATCGTCGTAAAAGAACGAGCGCAACTGCCCCTTGTCGACTTCGCGCTGATACCAGCCGTTGAGCCGCAACGCCGCGCCGAACACGCCGCCGAGTGCGCCGCCGGCCATGAGGCCCGACGCGATGATCACGCCGCGCTCGCGCATCGTCCGTCCGCGCTCGCCTCCTTCGCGTTGCGAGCGTTTGTTGATGAGATGCGAGAGCCAGCCGCCGACGAGCGCCGGCGTGTTGAGCTCGAGCGGCAGATACATGCCGAGGGCGAAGATGAGCGCGGGAACGCCGAGCATCTCCATCGCGATCGTGATCATCGCCCCAGCCGCAAAGAGGATGTACGCGATCGGCTGGCGGTTCATGAAGCCCTGCACGAGCGCCTGCATGATCGACGCTTGCGGCGCGGCGAGCACCGGCCGCGTGTCGCCCGGCGCTGCTTCGCCGAACTGGAACAGCGACGCGAGCATGACGATCGTGAGACCGACCGCGATCGCGGCACCGATGACGCCGAGAAACTTCACCTTTTCCTGCGAGGAAGGAGTGGAGCCGATCCAGTAGCCCGCTTTGAGATCGGTGATCGTCTGACCAGACACCGAAAGCGCGGTGCAGACCATCCCCGCGATCGCCATGACGAAGAACATGCCGGTCGTGCCCGAAACGCCGAACTGCAGCAGCACGACCGACGAGATGATGATCGTCAGCATGGTCATGCCGGAGACCGGATTGCGCGCGGTGGTGGCGATCGCATTCGCCGCGACCGAGGTGAAGAAGAACGAGAAGAGCAGCGTGAGCAGAAGGCAGGCGAGCAGCACCGGAACCGAGGGACGGAGCGTGCCGAAGAACACCGCCACCGCGATCGCGCCGACCACGACGCCCGCGAGGATCGTCATGACCGAGACATCGCGGTCGGTGCGCTCGCCGTGCGCTTCGCCGCTGGTGCGGAACGCTTTCGCGGCGACGCCGAACGAGCCGGCGATCACGCGGAGCGATTTGATGATCCCGAAGATGCCGGCGGTGGCGATCGCACCGACGCCGATGTAGCGGACGTAGTTGCGGTAGATCATCCCCGCGTCCATCTGCGACAGCGGAATCGTCGCCGGATAGACGGCCTCGGTGAATCGCGCGCCGATCATCGCGATCACCGGCACGAACACCCAGTTCGAGACGATGCCGCCCGCGACGAGAATCATCGACGAGCGGAGTCCCATGACGTAGCCGAGTCCGAGAATGAAGGCCTGCGCGTCGAACCGGACGACGAACTTTGCGCGCTCGGCCAGATCGCGCATCTGCGGGATGAAGTGAAAGTCGAGATACTCGCGCCAGACGCTGAACGTCGTGGTGATGAAGTCGTACACGCCCGCGATGGCGGTGGCCTGCAACAGCAGCTTCGCCTGCGAGCCTCCTTTTTCGCCGGTCACGAGCACTTCGGTGATCGCGGTCGCCTCGGGATACGGCAGCAGCCCGTGAGTCTCGCGCACGAAGTAACGGCGCAGCGGAATGAGAAAGAGGACGCCGAGAATGCCGCCCGCGAGGCAGATGAAGATCGTCTGCACCGGATGCGGATTGAGCTACAGCGAGTAAAGCGCGGGAAGCGTGAAGATCGCGCCGGCGACGACCGAGCCCGACACGCCGCCGATGCTGGTGATGATAACGTTTTCGAGAATCGTCGAGCGGCGTTTGTAGACGCGCGCGAGGCCGATGGCGAGGATCGAGATCGGAATCGCCGCTTCCATCACCTGCCCGACCTTCAGTCCCGAATAGGCAGAGGCGACGGTGAAGATGATGCAGAGAAAGAAGCCCCAGGCGATGGCGCGGCCGGTCGCTTCAGGCGGCGCCTGTGAGGCCGGCACCATCGGTTCGTACGCGACCCCGGCGGGAAGCGGCACGTACGCATTTTCGGGGAGGGACTTGGTCTCGGTCGTTTCCATCTCTCACTCTCCGCGGGCGTGCATGCTCACGCCAGAATCTGATCGATCGTCCGGTAACTCACCGCGTGATACATCGGCCGCGCTTTCGTGTAGATCGCAACCGCGCGGTCTTTTCCTTCAGGCGTTTCGGCGAGTTTCTGATAGAGCGGCTTGAGGAACTTGCGGCGCCCCTGGCGCAGCAGGAAGCGCTCGAGCGCTTCGTACGCCGGTTCGTATTTGTAGTCGAGGGCCTGCATCAGCCACTCGTGCAGGATCTCGGAGTTGCCGCTCTCGCTGAAGCGAAACGCCGCGTCGAGATCGACGAGATGTCCGTAGTTGAGCGTCTTCGGAAGATGCCGCAGGAAGTGAATCCATTCGTGCGTCGACCAGTTCGCGGTCGTCAGCTCCGAGGCCGGCGTGCCGCCTTCGAATGCACTCACCTGCGCTTCCACTTTCGCGAACGCATCGGAGCGCACCTGCGGCGCGTTTTCCGGGATGCCGGGCGTATGCACCCACTGCTCGAGCGCGATGCGATCCTCGCTGCCGGGGTGCTTCGAAAGGAGCTTCGTCTGCAGCTCTTCCATGAACTCCGCGGTCGTCATCGACTGAAACGCGTGCGCGTCGAAGTACTCGCGCAGGAACGTGTCCCACGCCTCGCGGCCGACCGTTTCCTCGACGAGGCGCAAGAGGAAGTAGCCCTTTTCGTACGCCAGCTTGGTCGCCCCTTCGTCCGGATCGCGATCGGTGAGGTCGAGATACAGATGCGTGTCGCGGGCGGGTAGTTCGGCGACGGTCGCTTCGAGATCCTGGTAGCCGAGCAGCGCGAGCATCTCGGCGTATTCGCGTCCGAAGACCTCTTCCATGATGCGGCGCTCGAAGTAGACGGTGAAGCCTTCGTTGAGCCAGAAGTCGTTCCAGGTGGCGTTCGTGACGAGATTGCCGGACCACGAATGCGCGAGCTCGTGCGCGACGAGATTCACCAGCGAGCGGTCGCCGGCGAGAATGGTCGGCGTGGCGAACGTGAGCCGCGGATTTTCCATCCCGCCGAACGGAAAACTCGGCGGCAGCACGAGCACGTCGTACTGTCCCCAGCGATACGGTCCGTACAGTTTTTCCGCCGCTTCGATCATCTTCGGCGTGTCTACCAGCTCGTAATACGACGCCTCGATCATCGGCTTCTCGGCCCACACGCCGCTGTTGTCGCTCAGCGCGCGGAACTCGAGATCGCCGACGGCCAGCGCGAGCAGGTACGACGGAATCGGCTGCGGCATGCGGAAGTGATAGACGCCGTCTTCGCTCGCCGCGGTCGCATTCTCCGCGCTCATGATCGCGATGAGTCCTTTCGGAACGCGGATCGTGGCGTCGTACGTCATGCGCACGCCGGGCGAGTCCTGACACGGCACCCAGCTGCGCGCGAGGATGGCCTGCGACTGCGTGAAGAGAAACGGATGCTTGCCGCCCGCGGTCTGTTCGGGCTTCAGCCATTGCACGGCGGCGGCATCGGGCGAAGTGGCGTACTCGATCTTCACGCTCTTCGTGTCGGGCTTGATGGCGATGGTGAGCATTCGGCCGAGAAACGGCCGCGCATCTCCCATCGTGAACATCGCCTCGGTGCCGTCATCGAGTGTCACGCGCTCGATCTCGAGCCCGTTCGTGTCGAGCACGAGCTCGCGCCCGCCGTGCTGCGGCTCGACGGTGAGCGTCGCGGAACCGGTGAGTTGCTGGCGCTCGAAGTCGACGTCGAGGTCGAGCGCGAGATGCCGCACCACGGCCTCTTCCGGCCGCGCAAACGAATGAATGTCTCTCATGCGCCGCGTAGGATACATGCGCGCTGCACGTTCGCTGACGAGGTGTGTCAGTTGTCGATTGTCAGTTGTAGGTTGTCTGCGCCTGATCGTGGGGCAGAGCCGCACAGAAAACTGAGAACGAGAACCCGACAACACGCCAGCGCCAGCCCGACGTGCGCTATCGCACGCTGCGCCGTTTCGTCGTGCCGCTCCGAGGTTTGACCAGCTCGTACGCGCCACGGCCGTACGTTGCAAGGACGACGCGCCGGTCGGCCGTCACGGCGAAGTCGTTCACCAGCACCGGCGGCATGCCGTGGTTGAACAAGACCCACGGCTCGTCGCCCGCTTTGCGGAAGACGCCAATGTCGGTGCCTGCATACATGACGTTCAGATCGTTGGGATCGATGAGCAGCGCGTTCACCGGCACGTCGGGCAAACCGGCAGAGAATGACGACCAGCTCGCGCCGGCATCGCGCGTCATGAAGACGTGCTCGGAGCCGTAGCCGGAGAGCGCGACATACGCGACCGCGGAGTTGCGCGAATCGACCGCAAAGCTCTTCACAGTTCGCACAGGCAGGTTCCGCGTGACGTCGGTCCAGCCGAAACCTCCGTCGCGAGAGACCATCACGCGGCCGTTCTGTGAGCCGGTGTAGACGACGAGCGGATCGCTCTCGCTGATGCCGATGGCGCGAAGGCGATCGCGATCTCCGTGCGTCAGGTCGGTCTGGCTCGTCGCGCGCCACGACGTGCCGAAGTTGTCGCTGACGAACAGGCGGTAGGTGCCGAAGTAGAGCGTGCCGCGCGTGCGCGATTGCTCGAGCGGCGCGATGAACGCGATGCGCGCCCCCTGCACCGGCTCGCCCCACGTGCCGTGGCTCGCCAGGATCGTGTAACCGCCGCGCTCATCGACGAGGAAGATCTGCCCCTCGATGTAATTCGTGGCGACACGCGACGGATTGTTCGCGTCGAAGACGACGGAGCCGTAATCGCCGGTGACGAGCTCGCGCCAGACGCCGTTCGCGTCGCGGCGTTCGATGCCATTGTCCTGCGTGCCGAGGTAGATCGCGGAAGGATCGGTCGGATGGGCCGAAACGCCGTACGCCTGAATCACGGACAACGTCGCGGCGAGCGAGGTGTACGTCGTACCGCCGTCGTTGCTTCGGAAGATCCCGCCGTCGTTGCCGAGATAAGTCGCGCCGGGCGCCGACGCAAACGAGTGCTGATCGATGTGCGTGGTCGACAGATGCGGAACGAAAGTGCCGTCGGGCGTCAGCGATTTGGTGACGTTGGTCCACGTCGCGCCGCCGTCGCGCGACCGGTACGCGTCGCGAAACCCGATATAGAGGGTGTTCGGATCGGCCGCGTCGATGCCGAGGTACCAGGGAAACTCGGCCGGGAGCTTTGGGCTCGTGCGCGTCCATGTCGCGCCGGCGTCGTTCGAGACGTGGAAGCTGTGCTGATGACTGAAACGGTCCTGGCTGCCGTACGCGTAGTAGCGGTTCGGCATGCTGGCCGGAACGCCGAGCACGAACTCCCCGGTGGTCGGAAAGAACGATCCTGCCGGAAGGATGAGCGTCCAGCTCTTCCCGCCGTCGACCGACTTGTGCACGCCCGGCTTGATCAAGTTGCGGTTGCTCTCGCCCACCGCGGCGAGCAACGTGTCCGACGTGCCGGGCACGACGAGAAAGTCGGTCAGCCGCGCTGCGAGAACGTTCTTCCACGTCACGCCGCCATCTTCCGAAGCGTAGAGTCCGACGGCAGAAAGAATGCCGCCGTTCGGCACTTCGCGCGAGGTCTGCATGACCCATAGGCGATCGGGATTCGCGCCGTCCACGCCGACGCGCAGCGAGGTACCGCGTTGCGAGAAGGTCGGGCCGCTGACGTCGCGCCAGGTGGCCCCCGCGTCGTCCGAGCGGAGGATGCCGGTGCCGAGAAAGTCGCTCCCCATCGCGGCGTAGACGACGTTCGGATTCGATGGCGCGAACGCGATCGCGCCGATGGAAAGATCGACGTGGCCGTCGCTGGCCGGAATGAACGTCGTGCCGCCGTCCGTCGAGCGCCAGACGCCGCCGCTCGAGGCGCCGGCGAGAATCAGGTTCGGATTGGCGGGCGAGATGGCGAGCGCGTTGATCCGCCCGCTGGCCGACTGCCATGGAAATGCGGTCCTGACCGGCGTCGGGCCGAGCGAGCGCCAGTGCCCCGCCACCGCGTCCGCTTCGGCGCTTTCGCTCTGCACACGCGCGCGCTGCGCGGCCTCGTCGAGCGCGCGGCCTCGCGCGTTCGCGGGGATGCTGCCGTCCGGGTATGCACGCTCTTCGTAATAGTGCTTCCACCTCTCGTACCCGGCGTCACGCGGCAGCGGAGACTGAGGAACCGGCGCGGTGCGGCATGCGGAGAAAAGAACCACGAGGGCAGGAACGAGAAGAATGGGGGCGCGCATGAGCTTTTTTATTAGGATACCGGCAAAGGGGATCTCGCGTGCCTTGTGACCACGTCGGCGGACCGGAGTTGATCGAAATGGCGGAGCAGCACCTGCGCACGGCGAACGTGCCGGAGGCCGATTGGCCGGGCCTCCGTTTTCGCTGGGCGGAGAACCTCACCGGCGGCATCTGGGCCTCGGTGATCATCGAGATCGAACGGCGCGGCGAACAGTGGATCGTGACGCGGCTCGATCGCGGGCGCGAGACGCTCGCCGAGACGGGGTTTCTCCCTCTGTAATGGCTCGCCTTTTGTAAGCCTGGACCGACAATTCATGGTGACCCCGCCCCTGCGCCGTCGTGGCGACGCACAAGCTGCCGAACCGAAGGCAGTGCGCGTGCTCCTCGTCGAGGACGACGACCACTTCCGTTCCTGGCTCGCGCTGCTCATGCGCCGGCTCGGCTTCGTCGTCGAGACCGCCGCCGACGGCACCCTCGCACTCGAGCATCTGCACGCCGCCACGTTCGACTTGATGATCTCGGATCTCGAGATGCCACGCATGAACGGACTGGAGTTGATCGGCGCAATCCGCGCGACTCCCGAGCTCGCGCACCAGTACTCGGTGATGCTGACGTCGCACGAGGATGTGCAATCGAAAGTCGCCGCGCTCACCACCGGCTACGACGATTACCTCACCAAGAGCTGCACGGAAGTGGAGGTGGTCGCGAAGGTCATCGCCGCACAGCGGATGCTCGCGCGGCACCAGGTTGTCTCGGCCGCCGCGTACGAGTGGCAGGCCATCGCCACGCGCGACGAGCTGACCGGCCTCTCCACACGGCGCAGATTGATCGAGGAAGCCGAACGCTCGCTGGCCGAAGGGCGGCACATCGGGATCGCGCTGCTCGATCTCGACGATTTCAAGCCGATCAACGACACGTTCGGCCATCTCACCGGCGACCGGATCCTGCGCGACATCGGCTCGCTTTTTCTGAGCCGCAGCCGCGTGCACGATGTGATCGCGCGCTGGGGAGGCGACGAGTTCGTGCTGCTCGTGCGCGACCTGCCGGTCGAAGATCTGAGCCGCGCCGCCGAACGGCTGGTGACGGAAGTGACGGCGATGCAGTGGACGAGCGAGGAGACGCAGTTCTCGGTGGGCGTCACCACCGGCGTCGCACATTCGTCGCTGCTCGACGAGCCGACGCTCGAGATTCTCCTCGGCGTCGCCGACCGCGATCTCTACGCGAAAAAATGGGTGAAAAAGCACCCCGGCGAACGTCCCGATCTCTACGAATACCCCGGCCGCGGCGCCGCCCTCGTTCCCCTGCCGAGCAACGAAGACATCCGCAAACGCACGAACGAAAAATAGCGCGAGCCGTCGTTCGCGCCCGGGCTCTCACCACAACTGCGTTCAGTCTGGAGTGCGGCGACGCCAGTCGCCGCTTTCTACGCCGCAGCACAGCTGCGGCCGGCGGGCTAAGAGCCCGCCGCTCCACAGGAGACGACGTCGGGGCGCACCCCCGCTGCGGTCAGGCCTGAACCGGTTCGCCGGTTGGCTCGGGGGTCCAGTTCGTGTGCGGCTTGCGATTGAGGATGAGGTAGCGCCACACGAGCTCGCCGTACGAGCACGCGACCATGCCGCGCTTTTCGTAGAAGGGCGTGAGGAGCTTCTGCAGGCGGGGCAGGTTGTAGAACGGGACGCCGGGAAAGTAGTGATGCTCGAGGTGGTAGTTCGAGTAGAGGAACACTTTGTCCCAGAACCACGAGCCTTTCATCAGCGTCGACCATTTGGCCGGATCGTTCGGATCGATGTCGTAATGCTGCCCGAGTCGGTTCAACGCGAACGCGATGGGGAAGACGAAGAAAACCGGAACGATGTACAGCTTCCACGCAACGCCCCAGCCGCCGAGGACCGCGGCGAGCGCGAGCAGCGAGAGGTGAAACGAGACAGTCGCCAGCCGTTCTTTTTTGATGCGCTTGCGCAGCGCCGGGTCGTATGAAGCCGTTTCTTTCGCCGCGGCGCGGAAGTAGATCGCGAACAGCGCCGGCGTGAAGTAGAGGAACTTCACGAGACGCGCGTTGATCTTCGGGGAAAGGTAATGGCGCTTCGGATCGTCGTCGTCGGAACCGAGGTTCGCGTGATGATCGAGATGCCAGCGGGTGAACTGCGACGACGAGATGCCGCTCGGGATGGCGTAGAGCAGACCGAGGAGGCGGTAGCGCGGCTCGCTCGCTTCGCGGAGAACGGCGCGGTGCACCACCTCGTGCAGCAGGACCGTGAAGTCGAACACCGCGAACCCGGCCACGAAGGCAAACGGCAGCCATTGATACCAGCGATCGAACTGCACGATGGCGATCGCGGAGAGCACCAGCGCCGCGACATTCGCGAACGCCACCGCGGCATGCAGCAGCGGCCGCTTCTGGTGCAGTTCGCGCAGCGCGTCGACCGGAATCTCGCGCGCGAGATCTCGTTTGAGCTGCTGAGCGTGGTCGGAGTAGTAGGCCATGTTTGGGAGTGACGTTCCGGTTTAGTGGCGTCGAGTATGTTGAAGCGAATCTACACGATCGGTCATTCCACCCGCACGCTGGAGGAATTTGTTGCGCTGCTGCGGGAGCGTGGCGTGACGCGCCTCGCCGACATCCGCCGCTATCCGGGCTCGCGCCGCTACCCCCATTTTTCGGGCGAATCGCTCGAGCGAACGCTGCCGTCGCAGGGCATCGCGTACGTCCATTTCGACGCGCTGGGCGGGCGCCGCAAGCCGGCCGCGAGCTCGCCGAATGGAGCGTGGCAGAACGAGCAGTTCCGCGGCTACGCCGATCACATGGCCAGCGACGAGTTTCAGCGT
This sequence comes from Thermoanaerobaculia bacterium, assembly GCA_036387295.1. Lineage (GTDB taxonomy): Bacteria > Acidobacteriota > Thermoanaerobaculia > Gp7-AA8 > Gp7-AA8 > QHVT01. Next base: position 13,065 of record DASVUA010000185.1, read on the forward strand.
GCTGTCGATGCGCTCGTGTTCGCCGAATCGAATGGCGAGGACGAGCGTGCGACCGCGTACATGTGCGCCGAGGCGGTGCCTTGGCGCTGTCATCGCAACCTTCTTTCGGACGAGCTCGTACGCCGCGGCCTCGAGGTCCTGCACATCGTCTCCCCCGGAAAAGCACAGCCGCACACCTTCAGCAAAATGGCGAAGATCGAGGGCGGACGGGTGATTTACCCGCCCGAGCAGTCGACGATGTTCCGTTGATGGGTGCATAATCGCGCCTCACTCGAAAAGTCAGGGCGCACCCAAACATGTCGATCGCTGCCGCAGAACCAGTGGTGTCGGAGCGGGACGTTGTCCTCGCCGTGGACGACAACGAGCAGAATCTGCAGTTGCTCGAGGAGTACCTGTTTGACTGGGGTTACGACGTGGTGCTGGCCCGCGACGGCGCGGAGGCAGTCGAGCTCTACCCGCGCTGCAATCCGTCGATCATCGTGCTCGACGTGATGATGCCGGTGATGGACGGCTATGAAGCGTGCGAGCTGATCAAGAGCTCCCCCGCGGGACGGACGATCCCGATCCTGATGCTGACCGCGCTCACCGGCTCCTCGGAAAAAATCCGCGCGCTCGAAGCGGGGGCCGACGATTTTCTCAACAAGCCGATCAACCGTGAAGAGCTGCGCACGCGCATCCGTTCGCTGATCCGTATCCGCAACCTGCGCAAAGAGCTCGACTCGAGCGAGAACATCATCATGTCGCTCACCAGCGCGCTCGAGTCGAAGGATCCGAACACCAGCGGCCACGTGCATCGCGTGGCGTCATACGCCGGGCAGCTCTGCGACAAGCTCGGGCTCTCCGCCGACGAAAAAGAGACCGTGGTCAAAGGCGCGATGCTCCACGACCTCGGCATGATCGGCGTCCCCGATCACCTGCTCACCGCGGTCCCCGAAAACGACGAAGAACGCGGCCGCGTTGCCGCTCACACGCGCATGGGGGCGTCGATCCTCGAGCCGATGATGACGTTCCGCCCGTTCGTGCCGATCGTCCGCTCGCATCACGAGCGGTGGGACGGCGGCGGGTATCCGGACGGCTTGAAAGGCGATGCCATTCCGCTCGAAGCGCAGATCGTCGGAATCGCCAACCGCTTCGACGAGATCCATCACGAAAACGAGATCAGCGAGCCGGCGGCGATGGCCCAACTGCTCGCCGAATCCGAAGCGGGGGCGTTCAACATCGAGCTCGTGAAATTCTTCGCCGCATCGCTCGACGAAGAAGCGCCGAAAGCCGCGACCTCGAAACACATGCGGCCGCGCGTCCGCCGCAAAGCGCGGGTGTTGTGCGTCGACGAGAACCCGATGAATCGCGACGTCGTCGCGGCGACCCTGGCGGGCGAGCAGATCGAGCTGCTGACCGCGGAGAGCGGCGCGGCCGCCGTCGCCGTGCTCGAGCGCGAGCCGGTGGACGTCGTGCTGCTCGACATTTCCGAAGACGGAGCGTCGACTCTCCTGGCGCTGCGTGCCGATTCACGTTGGGAAACGCTGCCGGTGATCGTGCTCACCGCGCATCGCAACAGCGCGATGCGGCAGGAAGCGATCGTCACCGGTGCGGACGATTTCATCCACTATCCGCTCAACCGCCTCGAGCTCGCGACGCGCATTCAATCGCTGCTGCGCATCCGCGAATATCACGCCGATCTCGAGCAGACGCAGAACGTCATCTGCGCGCTCGCGCTCGCCCTCGAGGCAAAAGACCACTACACGCGCGGGCATTCGCAACGCGTCGGCGATCTGGCGCGCTCGTTCGCGCTGCACGTCGGCCTCACGAATCAGCAGGCCGAAACGATCCGCGTCGCCGGACTGCTGCACGACATCGGCAAGATCGCGGTGCCGGAGCGCTTGCTGAACAAACAAGGGCCGCTCACGCGCGACGAGTTCCTGCGCGTCATCGACCACCCGGTGATCGGTGAGGAGATGGTGCGTCCGCTGACGACGCTGACCGACGTTCTCCAACTGATCCGCCACCATCACGAGCGCTACGACGGCCGCGGCTACCCCGACGGCCTTTCCGGCGATGCGATTCCCTACGAGGTGCGGCTGCTGTCGATCGTCGACGCGTACGACGCCCTCACCTCGCACCGTTCCTACCGCCCCGCGCCGCTGACCCACGACGCCGCGATCTCCACGCTCCGCCGCGAAGCAAGCGGCGGCAAATGGGACCCGCGCATGGTCGAACAATTCGCCAGCATGCTCGGTGAAGGCGCACCAGCATGGGACGCGATCGCGGCAGGAGCGCCGGTGTTGCGGCTGGCCTGAATCGAGCGCTCGATCCACGCTCGCCTGACGCGCGCTCGATCCACGCTCGCCTGACGCGCGCTCGATCTAGTGGAGCGGCGGGCTCTTAGCCCGCCGGTTGTCGTTCAACGTCGGCGGGCTG
>DASVUA010000186.1:0-1804 GCA_036387295.1 Thermoanaerobaculia bacterium
GCTGATCAACAGCCGGCGGGCTAAGAGCCCGCCGCTCCACCTCAGGTCTCAGTGAAGAGCTTTGCTCTCCGCAAACGTCAGCACCGCAACGTTTTCCCCCGGCACGACGCGCATCCGCACCGAGGGCTGAGGACCGCCGCCAGCAGCGACGGCGTGCAGCTCAGCGACGGACAGCAGCGGCCAGAACTCGTACGCACCGCTCGGTAAGTGGTTGAACGCGATCTCGCCTCGCGCATCGGAGATGATGCTCGAACCCTGCATCATCGAGAGCGCATGGAGCACGTCGGGCGGCACCACTCGCCCTTCGTAGCGCATGACGATGAACATTCCCGCAATCGCCACACCCGAAGTCGATTCAGTCCGCAGGACGACGCGGCAATTCGCATCGGGAACCCGCACGTTTGCCTCGGCGGACCCTGACGCCAGCGGGATGACGGCGAGGGAGCCATCGCGAGGCACGACCCAGACGTCGTGTGTCTCTCCTTGCGGGATCAGAACCGGGACCTTCCCGAGACGATCGGTATTCGACATTCCGGCGCATTCGACGCCGCGGCAATTGAGTACGCGCGCGGCCAGCGGTGCTCCGTGAACATCTGCGACCTGCACCGCGGTGACCGTGGCCGCGTTCAACGTGAGCGTCACGTGCCGGCTCTGCTCCGGCTCGCGAAACACGAGCGAAGTTTCGCCCTCCGGATATCCCGGCGCGGCTGCCCGCAGCTCCACTCGTCCATGAGCAACGGGCGCGAAACGGAACGTGCCGTCGGCGCTCGTTTTCGTGCTCACGACGAACCCACCACCTTCGTCGGGCGTCATCGTCATCGCCACCTCGGCGTCACGAACGGTATCGCCTGTGGCTCGATCGCCGACCGTTCCAACGATCTCGCGACACGGCACCTCGACGTTCCATTCGCTGTCTTCGCCGTCGCTCAACGTCCGCCGTTCGCGATAGGGGACGAACCCCGGTGCCGCGACGCGCACCGTCAAGGCGGTTCTGCCGCCCTGCCAGACATTCACGCTCGCTTTCCCGTCCTCGCCGGTGCCGAACGAACCCTCCCAATGAAAGTCGCGATGCCGGAGCGTCACGTTCGCGCTCGCGAGCGGAGTTCCCGCGCTCTCGACGCGCACGATCAGCCGAAAAGGATTGATCTCGAGATGCGTGTTGAGCTGTTCGCCGGCGGTGATCGTGACGCGTTCGCCCTGCCGTTCACACGGCTCATCACCTTTCGCCATCACGATGTAGTCGCCAGGCGGGACGTCATCGAAACGGATCGTCGCAAGCGCGTCGGCCGGCGGCACGGACCGAGTCTTCACCACGCCATCCGTCGCACGGCCGTTCGCACGAAGCCGGACGAGGTCGACCTCGACGACTTCGCCCGCGACGTTCTGCTTGATCTCGACGGCGATGGAGGCGCCGCGCGCGAGCTGAAGCGCGCCGAGGATCGTGCTCGCCCGCGCCAGCGGAACGAAGAGCGATGCCTCCGCATAAGCCTCGGCCGCGGCGGTGATCAGCTTCGGCCACTCTTCCGGATCCGCCTCGAATGCGAATCGTCCCTTCGCGTCGGTGATCGCACGGTGAACGCCGGCGTCACTCCGGATCACGGCATTCGAAACGGGACGATTCGACGCGGCGTCAGTGACAATTCCGGAGAGCAGCGGCAGCGGTCTGAGCACGGCCGTCACATGCTGCGGCGCCGGTGTGACGTCGACGCTCTTCCGAAAGGTGACGTGATGCGAGACCGCCACCGCCAGCTCGTATTGTCCGGGCTGGAGGTGGAGCGCGAGCGGCGAGGCGAGATCGCGCGCG
>DASVUA010000187.1:0-2995 GCA_036387295.1 Thermoanaerobaculia bacterium
TAGCCCGCCGAATGTTTGATTGCTCGGCGGGCTAAGAGCCCGCCGCTCCACAAGAACGGCGTCGTCCAGCCTGCGCAAGGCTGGGCCAACAAGCGCAGCCTCCCTGCCGGCTTCCAATGACACGCCGTGTCGCGAGGCGCAGCGGCTCCAGTGGAGCGGCGGGCTCTTAGCCCGCCGGTTTCGCGACAGTCCTTCGTCACCGCGGTTCTGCTACGCTCGCCGGCGGTGTCGATCGAGTACCGCGGCGTCACGGTCGCGAACATCCTTCATTGCATCTCGCTGCGCATGGAACATGGCGAGCGGGTCGCGTTTCTCGGCCGGAGCGGTGCGGGAAAAACCACCGCGCTCAAGACGATCAACGGGCTCGTGGCGGTCACGGACGGCGCGCTGCTCATCGACGATACGCCGCTCGCGCAACACGACCTCGTGACGTTGCGGCGCCGCATCGGGTATGTGATGCAGCAGCCGGCGCTCTTTCCGCATCGCACCGTCTTCGAGAACGTCACCACCGTCCCCCGGCTCCTCGGCTGGGATGACGCGCGCCAGCGCGAAGAGACGACAAAACTCCTCGAGCGTCTGGAGCTGCCGCGGTTCGAGTCGCGCTATCCGCGCACGCTCTCCGGCGGCGAACAGCAACGCGTCGCCATCGCACGCGCGCTCATCGCCAGGCCGCGCATTCTGTTGTGCGACGAACCCTTTTCCGCGCTCGATCCATTGATCCGATACGACCTGCAGACGATGCTGCTCGAGACGATGCAGGACACGACGCTCGTCTTCGTCACGCATGACGTCCGCGAAGCGCTGCGCATCGCGCAACGGATCGTCGTGTTCGATGCGGGACAGGTCATCGCGGACACGAAACCGGGCGAGCTCGCGCACCACGAGCACCCCGTCGTGAGAAGATTCGTCGCATCGGCACAATGAATCTGCTGCAACTCACGGGCGAGCACCTGCTCATCGTCGTCGTCGCCGTGACGATGGCCATCGCCGCAGGCGTGCCCCTCGGCACACTTGCCCATCGCCGCCGCCGCGCCGGCGGCGTCGCATTGCGCATTACGGACGCCGTGCAGACGATCCCTTCCCTCGCGATGTTCGGCTTCCTCATTCCGCTGCCGTTCATCGGCGGGATCGGCGTGCGTCCCGCGATCGTCGCTCTCGTGTTGTATTCACTGCTGCCAATCGTGCGCAGTACGCTGGTCGGATTGCAACGCATCGATCCACACGTGCGCGAAGCGGCAACGGCCATGGGCATGACCCGCAATCAACTGCTTTGGAGCATCGAACTGCCGCTCGCGACCCCTTCCATCGTCGCGGGCATCCGGATCGCCGTCGTCACCGCGATCGGTGTCGCGACGATCGCCGCCGCGGTCGGCGGCGGCGGATTGGGAACGCTGATTTTCCGCGGTGTCGCAATGGTCGACACGCGCCTGATCCTCTCCGGAGCGCTTCCTGCGGCGCTTCTCGCGTTGATCGCCGACGTCAGATTGACGCAGGTCGAGCGCCATTTCGCACGCCGCAGAGGCGAAGCGTGAAGAAGCTCGCGATCGCGCTGTTGCTGCTCGTGTCGTGCAGCAACGAACAGCGTCCGCTCGTCGTCGGCTCGAAGAACTTCACCGAATCGGTCATCCTCGGCGAGCTGCTCGCGCAGAAGCTCGAGCGTGCGGGCTGCAAAGTCGAACGCCGCCTGAACATGGGCGGCACGTTCGTCTGCGACTCCGCAATTCGCAACGGTTCCATCGACGCGTATGTCGAATACTCCGGCACGGCGCTGACGGCGATTCTCAAACAGCCGTCGACGACCGATCGTGCGCGCGTCAACGATCTCGTGCGCCGCGAATACGGACGCCGCAATCTTCGCTGGACTCCGCCGCTCGGCTTCAACAACACGTTCGCGATGATCGTGCGCAAGAGCGACGCGCAGAAACACAACCTCCGCACCATTTCCGATCTCGCGCGGGTGCCGGCGATCCGTCCCGGTTTCGGCTACGAATTCACAGAGCGTCCGGACGGCTGGAGCGGCCTGCAGCGCGCGTACAACCTCCACATTGCCACCGCACCGCGCACAATGGATCTCGGCCTGACGTACAAAGCACTGGCGAGCAATCAGGTCGACCTCATCGCCGGCAATTCCACCGACGGGCTCATCGACTCGCTCGGGCTGATCGTGCTGGAAGACGACCGCCACTATTTCCCGCCGTATGACGCCGCCGTGGTCGCGCGGAATGACCTCGATTCCCGCTGCAAAGGAGCGCTGGCAGCGCTCGACTCACTGCAGGGAACAATCGACGACGCCACGATGCGGCGCATGAACTACGAAGTCGACGGCCGAAAGAGGGACGCTGCCGAGGTGGTGGCATCCCTCAGTCGTAATTGAAAGAGAACGAGAGAGAGAGCATGACCACCACACCACCAGAAGCGCCGAAACTCCCGATCCGCCCCGCAACGCCGCCCGCGACCGTCCCTGGCTTTTCACCTTCAACGCCGTCGCGGGCGACGCCGGCACCGACTCCCGCCCGCGCGGCAGCTCCACCGTCCGCGATCAAGAGCGTCAAGCCGGCCGACCATGTCGTGGCCGGTACCGGCGCGTGGGTCGTCGTCGGCGTCTTCGCCCTGCTTGCATCGTTTTTCTTCCTCGCGCTCGCGACGTGGGGCATCGGCCTGCTCGTGATGTGGGCGGGCGCGGTGCTGACGAGGCGGAAGCTGTCCGGCACGCTCCGCGGCGGCGCATTGCGGGTAGGGCCGAAGCAGTTCCCGGAGATTCACGAGCGCGTCACTGCCCTTGCTGCTGCGATGGGGATCAAGAAGCTGCCCGAGGTGTACATCCTCGAATCCAACACGCAGAACGCGTTCGCCATGAAACATGGGAAGAAGAGCCGCATCGTACTCGTCGACGACATGGTTTTCGGCTCTGCGCTCACCGGGAACGACAACGTCCTGACGTGGATCCTCGCGCACGAGCTCGCACACATCGCCCTCGGCCACACCGGCGCGATCC
>DASVUA010000188.1:0-4302 GCA_036387295.1 Thermoanaerobaculia bacterium
TGCTCTGCGGCGATCTGCTCGTTGGACATGTTGATGTTGCCCTGCGGCGCAGCAGCACCCTTGTCGTCGGTTCCGATGTAGCGCTCCTCGGCGACGTTGTAGCCTTCGAGGACCGCGTCGGCAATCTTCTGCGTGAACAGACGGATCGCGCGGATCGCGTCGTCATTGCCCGGAATGACATAGTCGATGTCTTCCGGATCGCAGTTCGTGTCGACGATTGCAACCACCGGGATACCCAGCTTTTTCGCTTCCTTCACCGCGATGTACTCTTTCTTCGGGTCGATCACGAAGAGTGCATCCGGAAGGCCGTCCATCTCGCGGATACCGATGAGATTCTTCTGGAGTTTGTCGCGCTCGTTGTCGAGCGTGGCGCGCTCCTTCTTCGACATCTCTTTCTCGGCGTCATTGAGGAGCGATTCGATCTCCTTGAGACGTTCGATCGATTTCCGGACGGTGGTGAAGTTGGTGAGAGTGCCGCCCAGCCAGCGGTTGTTCACGTAGAACATGCCGCAGCGGTTGGCCTCTTCGAGAATCGCGTCCTGCGCCTGGCGCTTGGTGCCGACGAACAGGATGCGTTTGCCCTGTGAGGACAGATCAGCAATGAACCCGGAAGCTTCCTTAAAGAGCTTCAGCGTCTTCTGCAGGTCAATGATGTAGATCCCATTGCGCTTTCCAAAGATGTACTTCTTCATCTTCGGGTTCCAGCGCTTGGTCTGATGACCGAAGTGGACGCCAGCCTCCAAAAGCTCTTTCATCGTAATAGAGACCGCCAAGTGAACCCTCCTTTAAAAATTGAAGATTGAAAATGAAAACCTGAAAACTGAACGGACTGCGTGGAGACAAAAAAAGACAGGAGCAAGTGCGTCGCTCCTGTCTTCAAACGAAACCTTAGAGAAACCGGAACATGGATTAGCGCTTGGAGAACTGGAAGCGGGCGCGGGCGCCCTTCTGTCCGTACTTTTTGCGCTCTTTCATGCGCGGGTCGCGCGTGAGGAGGCCGGCCTTTTTGAGGCGCTTGCGCAGCTCGGTGTTGTAGACCTGCAGCGCACGGGAAATCCCGTGGCGGATCGCACCGGCCTGGCCGCTCGGGCCGCCGCCGTCGACCGTGACGACGATGTCGAACTTGTCGACCGTCTCCGTCAGCGAAAGCGGCTGCTTGATGATCATCTTGAGCACTTCGTTGCCGAAGTAGTTATCCAGCGTGCGGCGGTTGACCGTGATCGCGCCCGATCCCGGACGAATGTGCACACGCGCCGTCGACGTTTTCCGTCTTCCCGTTCCGTAGTATTCGACCAAAGCCAAGGAATCCTCCTGTGATTACTCGCCGAGCTTCAGCGCCTCAGGCAACTGGGCCTGATGCGGATGATTCGCGCCGCGGTACACCTTCAACTTTTTCAGCATTTTGCGGCCGATCTTGTTCTTCGGCAGCATGCCCCAGACTGCTGTTTCAATCATCGTTTCCGGCTTTTCAGCGCGGATGAAGCGTGCGGCGCGCTCCTTGAGACCACCCGGATAGAGCGAGTGATGGCGGTAGATCTTGTCGGTTTCCTTCTTACCGGTCAGGCGGATTTTCTCCGCGTTGATCACGATGACGTGATCGCCGGTGTCGAGGAAGGGCGTGTACGTCGGCTTCGCCTTGCCGGTAATGATGTTGGCGATGGTCGTCGAGAGACGCCCGAGGACCTGGCCTTCGGCATCGATCACAAACCAGCGCGGCTCGATATCGCCCTGTTTGGGGAAATAGGTACGCATGACTCTCCCTGAAAAAACTAATGTCGGTTGTCACGTCATCCGTTGTCCGCGGGGCTCGGGCCGGACAGCGAGCAACTGACTTGTACTCCGTAGAAATCCGCGGCGCAGGTGTGGACCGCAAACGCCACCGATTACTCAAAGACGAACGCTCACCTTCCCGTGAGGGAAAGGGCCAAAACGGTAACACTGCCGAACAGAGGGAGTCAAGCGCTGGACATCCCAGCACAGATCTCCCGGTCCGATCGACTGCTTCGGCGCGGGTGAGAAGCGCGCCTTCGCACGAAGAATTTCGTGTTTTGCGCGAAGAACGAAGAAAAAAGGCGCTCCCCTTCATTCGAATACTGTCATTCGGACCCTCTGTGATAGAACCGCCGCCCGTGACCGCCCAGATCATCGACGGCAAATCCGTAGCGCTCGCCACCGAAGCCGAAGTCGCGTCAGCGATCGCGCAGCTCCCCTACCGCCCCGGCCTCGTCGCGGTGCGCGTGGGGAACGATCCGGCTTCCGAAATCTACGTCCGCAACAAAGCGAAGAAGGCGCGCGAGCTCGGGCTCGAAGGCACCGAGCTGGTGTTCCCCGAGACAATGTCCGAGAGCGATCTGCTCGCGGAAGTCGCGCGCCTGAATGCGGATGACGCGGTGGACGGAATCCTCGTGCAACTGCCGCTGCCGAAACAGATCGACGCACGCAAAGTGATCGATGCCATCGCGCCGGCCAAAGACGTCGACGGCTTTCATCCGATCACCGTCGGCCTGCTGCACCAGGGCCGCTCGACGCTTGCTCCCTGCACGCCGGCCGGCGTCATCCGGCTCATCGATTCCGCGGGCGAAGCAGGGAGCGACGTGATCGCCGGGAAGCACGCCGTCGTGATCGGACGTAGCGACATCGTCGGGAAACCGATGGCCGCGCTGCTGCTGCAGCGCAATGCGACCGTGACGATCTGCCACTCGAAAACGCGCGACCTCCCGGCCATCGCGCGGCAGGCCGACATTCTCGTCGCGGCGATCGGCAGACCGATTTTCGTCACGGCGGATTTCGTCAAGCCGGGCGCGATCGTGATCGACGTCGGCATGAACCGCGTCGAGCGCGAGTTCGCACCGCAGATTGCGCACGACGCCGAAAAATCGCGCCTGCTGGAGAAAAACGGCAGCGTGCTGCTGGGCGACGTCGACTATTCGCGAGTCCGCGAGCTCGCTTCGTGGATCACGCCTGTTCCCGGCGGCGTGGGGCCGATGACGATCGCGATGCTGATGAAAAACACCGTCGACGCGGCGCAGCGGAGACGCGGTTGATTCTGCGGGTCGGGCTGACCGGCGGCATCGCGAGCGGCAAGTCGACCGTTCGCGAGATCCTCGCCTCCCTCGGCTGCTACGTCATCGACGCAGACAAGCTCGTCGCCGAGTTGTACGAACCGGGAGCGGCAGGCCACACGGCGCTCATCGCAACGTACGGTCGCGGCATTCTGCGCGATGACGAGACGATCGATCGCGTAAAGCTCGCGAACCTCGCATTCGCCACCCCCGCGGATGCGAAAAAACTGAACGCGCTCATCCACCCGCTGGTCGTGCAGACGACGAGCGAGCGGCTCGATCAATACGAACGGACGCACGGCAGCGGCATCGCGGTGGTCGAAGCAACGCTGATGATCGAGTCGCGCGGGCGCGAGCGGCACGACAAGATCGTCGTGGTCGACGTCGTGCCGGAGGTCCAGGTCGAGCGCGGCGTCGCTCGCGGACTGCTGCGCGAAGAAGTGCTGCGCCGCATCGCGAATCAGCTTCCTCGGGAGGAACGCCTGCGTCACGCCGATTACGTCATCGACAACAGCGCCGGCGTCGAGCAGCTCGAGAGCGAAACGCGCGGCCTTTACGCGCGCCTCCTCAGCGACCTCGAGACGAAGAAAAACCAGCAAAGCCGCTGACGCGCGCTCGCAAGGTCAAAAAGAAAAGCCCCGGGCTTTCGCCCGAGGCTTTTCGTCGGCGGCGTCGATGGCCGCGGGGAAAGTTACGACTAGGTCGTGGTCGTGCCGCTGGTGGTGCCGCTGGTCGTGCTGGTCGTACCCGCGGTGCCCGACGTGTCGGTCGTGCCGCCGGTGGTCGTGCCGCCCGTACCCATCGTGTCGGTCGCCATCGTGTCGGTTGCCATCGTGTCGGTCGTCGTCATGCCGGTGTCGGTGGTGGTCATGCCGGTATCGGTCGTGCCGCCCGTCATCGACGTGTCCGTCATCGCGGTGTCGGTGCCTGCGTCGATGTTCGTCTCTTCTTTTTTGCAGGAGACAAACGTCACGAGCGTCAGGACCGCCAGGAGAACCATCAGTTTCTTAGCCATTCTTTTCTCTTCCTTCTCTTGTTGTTTCTACTCGAACGGGAAGGTGTTCCCGCCCTTGGCAGCTATGTTGGTGAGACAAACCCCTCGCCCTGAGGAGTGTGACCCGGGTCACGAATGAGCAACACGGATGCCACAAATCGCGGAACGGTCGGGAACAACATCCGCGCGAGGCAACCGTGCTCGTGAATTAGGTCGTGGTCGTGGCGGCGGTGCCGGTGGCGGACG
>DASVUA010000189.1:0-5462 GCA_036387295.1 Thermoanaerobaculia bacterium
TGCACGAAATGCCGAGCACCGGGATCTGCATGTGCGCGGCGGCGATGACCTCGGGCGCGGTCGACATGCCGACCGCATCGGCGCCGAGCACGCGGAACGCGCGGATCTCGGCCGGCGTCTCGTACGTGGGGCCGGAGAGGGCGAGATAGACACCTTCCTGCACCTTCAGCCCTTGTGCGGCCGCGACGTCCCGCGCGATCGCACGGAGTGACTCCGCGTACGCGTCGCTCATGTCGGGGAATCGCACGCCGAGCTCGTCGACGTTCGGACCGCGCAGCGGATTGACGCCCATCAGATTGATGTGATCGGAGATCAGCATCAGATCGCCCGGCTGGTACGACGTGTTGATGCCGCCGGCCGCATTCGTGACGATCATCTTTTTGACGCCGAGCCGGCCGAGGACACGCGCGAGGAACATCACCTCCGTCATGTCGTGCCCTTCGTAAAAGTGCACGCGGCCCTGCATCACCGCAACTGCCAGCCCGTTTGCGCGCCCGAGGATCAGACGCCCCTGATGACCGACCACGGTCGACGCTTTCGCCCCCGGGATGTCCGCGTACGGAATGGACGTCTCGATGTCGATCGCGTCGACGACGTTGCCGAGTCCGGAGCCGAGAATCACGCCCGCCTCGGGCTGAATGCTCGACTTGCTGCGGATGAATGCGACCGCATCGTCAATCGCGTTGATCATCGCGTTGTTCATCGCCTCGCTCATGGGCGCGAAGGATAAACGATGTTCGCGTTGACACCCGCAGGTACATCAAGGACTATCAGCGCCGGTCACCAACTCACGAGCAACGGAGCGTGTAAATGGAGCGTTTTACTGCGCTGATCGGATTCTTTGCGATCCTGGCAATCGCGTATCTGCTGTCCACGGATCGTAAGGCGATCAAATGGCGCCCGGTGATCTGGGGCCTGGTCCTGCAGATCGTCGTCGCGATCTTCGTGCTCAAGGGCCGCCAGATTGCCGAAGCATTCAACGGGCTCCGGCCGCCGCTGGAAACGTGGGGCGCCGCGCTGCTCTTCATTGTGACCGCGATCATCGCGACGCAGATTGCGAAGCGCATCGCGCCCGGCGCTCGGCGCGTGCTCTGGATCGTGTTCGGCGTTTTCAGCCTTTACCTTTTCCTCGCCTTCAATCTCCTCGCGTACATGTTCGAGACGATGAAGCACGTCGTGAACAGCCTGATCGGCTACACGCAGGAGGGCTCGAAGTTCGTGTTCGGCGGCCTCGGCACCGCGGACGGTCCGGCGGGATTCGTGTTCGCCGCACAGGTGCTGCCGACGATCATCTTCATCGCGTCGATCTTCGCAATCCTCTACTACATCGGCGTGATGCAGGTGATCGTGAGGTTCTTCGCAAAAGTGATGTCGCGCTTCATGGGCGCGTCGGGTGCGGAGTCGACGTCGGTCGCCGCGTCGATCTTCATGGGACAGACCGAGGCGCCGCTGACGATCCGGCCGTTCCTGCCCGACATGACGCGCTCGGAGCTGATGACGGTCATGACGGCCGGCATGGCGCACATTTCCGGCGGCATCATGGCGGCGTACGTCCTCATCGCGAAGATCGACGTGATCCATCTCCTGACGGCCGTGATCATGACCGCGCCGGGCGCGATCATGATGGCGAAGATCTTCGTCCCGGAAACGGAGCAGCCGCTCACCGGCGGCGATGTCGAAGTGGTCGTGCCGCAGCAGGACGTGAACGTGATCGACGCGGCCGGCCGCGGTGCGATCGAAGGCCTCCATCTCGCGCTGAACGTCGCCGGGATGCTGATCGCGTTCATCGCGCTCGTGGCGCTGGTGAACGGGATCTTCGGCTGGGTGCACGGCCAGGTGAGCTGGTTTCCGGTGAGTCTCGACGTGCTTCTCGGCTGGATTTTCGCTCCGATCGCCTGGTCGATGGGCGTCGTCTGGAAGGACGCCGTCACGGTCGGCAATCTCCTCGGCACGCGCATGGTGCTCAACGAGTTCGTCGCATTTGCGAAGCTCGGCGAGCCGGCGATCCGCAATTCGCTCGATCCGCGCAGTCTCGTCATCACGACGTACGCGCTCTGCGGCTTCGCGAACTTTGCCTCGATCGCCATTCAGATCGGCGGCATCGGCTCGCTCGCCCCGTCCCGCCGCGGCGATCTCGCCCGCCTCGGCCTCCGCGCCATGCTCGCCGGAACACTCGCGAATTTTCTGACCGCCACGATCGCGGGAGTGTTGTTGTGAGTTAGGAGGCGCTGAGGCGCTTAGGCGCAGAGGCGCTTGGTGAGGTGCTGCACTGCGGCGCGCATCTCGAGTACATCAGAGCACCCAAGCGCCTACGCGCCTTCGCGCCTAAGCGCCTCGCTTCACACTAACGCGTTCAGCAACTCGCGCAGATCGTTGGGGAGCGGGGCTTCTACCGTGACGGTGTCGCCGCTGGCCGGGTGTGCGAACGTCAGTTTTGCGGCGTGGAGCGCCTGGCGGGGGAAGGCTTCGATGACGCGTTGGAGCTTTTTGTCGGGGATGCCGCGCCACTGGGGGCCGGAGTAGGCGGGGTCGCCGATGATCGGATGGCCGAGATGCTTCATGTGGACGCGGATCTGATGCGTGCGGCCGGTGCGGAGGCGGCAGCGGACGACGGAAACGTAGCGGAGCCGTTCGGCGATCTGATAGTCGGTGATTGCTCGGCGGCCGTCGCTGACGACCGCCATCCGTTTTCGGTCGCGCGGATCGCGTCCGATCGGCGCGTCGATCGTGCCGCGGTCGCTGGAAGGGGTGCCGTAGACGACCGCGACGTACTCCTTGCGCACCAGATCGGTGTTCCAGTTGGCGGTCAACTTGCGGTGGGCCTCGTCGTGCTTCGCGATCAACATCACGCCGCTCGTGTCTTTGTCCAGACGATGGACGATGCCGGGACGGAGCTCGCCGCCGATCCCGCTGAGATCCTTCACGTGAAAAAGAAGCGCATTCACGAGGGTCTGATCGGGGTGGCCGGCGGCTGGATGGACGACGAGGCCGGCCGGTTTGTCGATGATGACGACATGGTCGTCTTCGTAGAGGATCGTGAGCGGGAGATCCTGCGACTCGATGGTGGACGGAGCGGCGTCGGGGAGCTCGAGCGACGCGATCTGGCCGGTTTCGACGCGGTGCGATGGCTTTGTAACTGTTTTGCCATCGACGCGGACATGACCTTCTTCGATCAGTTTTGCGAGATAGCTGCGAGAATGTCCGTCGAAGAGCTCGCCGAGGGCACGATCGAGGCGAAAACCGGTGGCACTCTCGGGAACTACGGCCTCACGCGTCTCGCTCACGGCGCGAGTATACGAAGTTCAAGAGTGACTACTTGATGTTGCGAACCGTAGAAGGTGCGTGACAAAGTGAGTCGACAGGTGCGCGCGTTCAGCTAGAATGCGCGAGCAGCATAAGACGTTCGGTAGTCCAGACAAATCCACACGTGGTGTAAAAGGGGAAAATATGTTCATGAAGAAACTCACAATCGCGGCGGCCATGACGCTGTTTGCGGCCGGCGCGTATGCGAGCAATTTCCGTGGTGCCGACCAGGTGTATGTCCCGGCCGCGGGTCACTTCGCCGGTGCTGCCGGTACCTTCATCTCGGACGTCTACATCTCGAATCTCGACGATGAGCCGGTAACCGTCACCGTCATCTATCAGCCGTCGACTCCGAACCCGGCCTCGCCGCTCGGCACCGAGTTCCGCGACGTCATCTCGCTCCGCCCGTTCGAGCGGAAGCAGTTCCTCGACTTCTTCCCGAACGCGCTCAACCTTCAGGGCAACCACTTCGGCCAGCTGATCTTCAACGCCTGCCGCACCGGCCAGAACTGCGGCGAAGCGACTCAGGACCAGGACGGCTACAGCGTCCACTTCCGTCCGATCAGCGTCGAGAGCCGCATTTACCAGGTTCTCAACGGCCGTCCGAACGAAACGACCGGCCAGCTGTTCTCGGGTCTCCCGTGGTACAGCGTCGTCAGCGAGCTGCAGAACAACGTCGGCCTCGACAAGGTCTTCATCACCGGCATCACCAACACCGGTGCCGTCGGCCAGGCCGGCACGTTCCGCACGAACATCGGCGTGACGAACGCCTCGGAGTTCTCGCGCACCACGCTCGTCATTCGCCTCTACCAGGAGACGATGGACAACTTCAAAGGTGAGAAGCAGATCCGCCTCGAGCCGCTCGCGAGCGCGCAGCAGGGTCTCACCGCGATGTTCCCGAACCTCCCGCTCGGCAGCAACTACTTCGTCACCGTCGAACAGCGTGAGTCGACCCCGGTCGGCAACGTTCCGACCTCGTGCGGCGACCGCGGTTGCCCGGCGTTCCTCGCGTACGGTTCGGTTCTCGACAACGTGACCGGCGACGCGACCACGCTCGAGCCGCAGTTCATGAAAGAGCTTTCGTCGGAAGTGCTCGACGAGCTCTACCCGGCTTCGGCTGGCAAGCGCCCGGTTCGCCGCGCGGTCAACCACTAAGCCTGCAACGACCTCGCATCACCGAAAGCCGCGCCGCGAGGCGCGGCTTTCTCGTCTTTGCGCGCTCCCGCGAGCTCTGCCGTACCGCGGTTGCGCTGGAATGCGCCGCCACCCGCTAACGTATTGAGTGCGTTGGCGAGCGGAGCCCCCGGGGAATCGTTCCGGAGCGTCACTCCGTTGTAACGCCGCGCCGCCGTGTGTTAGTATTCGACGGCTTTCGAGCAGCCCCTTTCGAAAGCGGCCGACCGGCCGCTTTTTTTGTTCTAGAGAAAAATATGAATACCGGACTTCCTGAACAGGTCGAGCAGCAGATCCATCGGATCGTCGAATCCGAAGGGCTGGAGCTCGTCCATATCGACTATCGGCGCGCGGGACGGATGTTCCAGCTGCGCATCGATATCGACAAGGAAGGGGGGGTCAACATCGACGACTGCCAGTCGATCTCTCAGCAGATCTCGACCTGGCTCGACGTCGAAGACCCGATCCCGGCCGAGTTCGAGCTGCAGGTCTCATCGCCCGGCCTCGACCGGAAGTTTTACAAGACGTCCGATTACAGCAAGTTCATCGGCCGCCTCGTGCGGGTGAAGACGAGCAAGGCCATTCGCGGCCTGCACGTCGTCATCGGCCGGCTCAAAGAGTTTGACGGCACGACGGTCGTCGTCACTGACCCGGTGATGAAGAAGGATGCGGATTACTCGATCCCTCTCGCCGACATCAAGGAAACGCGTTTGGAAGTGGAGATTTGATGGCCACGAAGAACCTCAAGTCTCAGAGTGAAGCGAAGGATCAGACAACGATGTTCAACGACAAAGACATTAAGGCGCTTGCGTACGAAAAGTCGATCGAGGTCGACCGCGTATACCAGGCGCTCGAAGATGCACTCTCGACCGCCGCGCGCAAGTACTACCGGACGCGCGAGCCGCTCGAGGCAGTGCTCGATCGCACGGCTGGTGCCGTGCAGATCTTCGCCATCAAGGAAGTCGTCGAGAACGAGGACCAGATCG
>DASVUA010000190.1:0-2479 GCA_036387295.1 Thermoanaerobaculia bacterium
CTCGTGCCGTTTTGGCTACCTTCTGAGGTCCCGTTTCTGGCGGAACGAAGGTGTGCACGCGACCCGAGACGCGAGCTACCCGGATAAGAAAGTACGGTTCAAGTGCTAGATTTCGCATCACGAACCCTGCAGGGAAACTCCGAAACAGATACAACCAAATAAGTTGCTCAGCCTATTACCTCGCTGAGCCGCTCTGATATTTCCTCCGTTTTCTCGATCCAGATTCCCGCGGCATCGTGCCGCTGACGTTTGAATCGAGAAAACTCGTCGGCCAGATTCAAAGCCGCCAGGATTGCGATTTTCATCGGGTCGACGGTCGCTACCTGCGCCGCCACCTCACGCATCCTGTTATCGACAAATCGCGCAAGCTCCGCTAAATAGTCCGGGTCGCCGTTTCCGCGAACGTTGTACGTCTGACCGAAAATCTCGACGCTGGTCGAAGAATTGGCCGAATCGTTTTTCGCGTCCATGGAAAAAAGTTACCTGAAGCGCCGCGGATTATAACAGACGGTTTTCAGTGCGCCGCGCGATCTCATCTGCCGCACAAACGGACGGTCTCACTCGGCGCCGGTGAACGTCGTCCCCGGCCGCCAGTCGACGATGGTCGTGCCGTTCGAGCAGACCCACGCCACCGCGCTCATGCCGGGGCGGAGAACACCTTTCCGCCGTTCGATCCGCTTCCAGTCCGCGGCCGTGAACGGCCGGTTGTCGAGCAGGTACGAACGACGCGGATCGGCTTTGCCGCTGTGCCGCACCGTGATCGTCTCGACCGTATCGGCGCTGGTGTGCATGACGAGGATGGTGCGGTCCTTCTGGCGGCGATAGCTCGTCACTTTCCCGGCGAACGAGGTCAATTGATTGCGATCGCACGTGACCGCGTCCGGCGGACGCAGCCTTCCGCCGCGCGCATCGGAGGACGTCTGCTCCTCACGCCGCGGCGCATCGGATGAAACGGCGGCGATCGTCGTGGACGAGGGCGCCGCCTGTTCTTCATCCGCCGCAATCGGCAGGCCGGCCTCTTTCCACGCCGTGTAGCCGCCCTTCAAGACGGCGACGCGGGTGAAGCCATGCTGGTTGAGCAGGAGCATGGCGGCCTCGAGGCTCACTTCTTCCGCCTTGCACGTGCAATACGCGACGACGAGCTTGTCCTGCGGAAGCTCTCCGAACCGTTGCTGGATCAATCCCAGCGGCATCCAGATGGCGGAATCGATCCGCCCGAGCTTGTACGGCACGCTGCCGCGCACATCGAGCGCGATGGCGTCGCCTTTCTTCATCAACTCGTGCAGCTCGGCCGGTTGAACGCGCGGAACGTCGGCTTTGGTGACGAGGGTGGCAGCGAGAAGAATCGAGATCAGGAACATAAGAGATGAAATGAAAAAGGGGCGGGCGCAATGCCCGCCCCCTCCAATCCTCTAGAGGATCAGTCGATTACTTGCCTGCGCGATACGAGGTCCAGTACGAGTTCGCACGCGAGGTCTGGCCCGGGGTGAACTTGTACATGCAGTAGTCGTCGGTGTAATCCATGAAGTTCTCGATCGGATCGACGCCCGGGTAGTTCTTGCCCGTGCAGGAATCCTGACCGTTCGGGCAGCCCCACGCGGCCGAACGCTCGGCAGCCGTGTCGTTGACGCCGTCGTTGGTGCGGTTGCAGCCACCCTGGAACGTGTGGTACAGGCCGACCCAGTGGCCGACTTCGTGCGTGCCGGTGTCGCCTTCGTTGTACGGCGAGAGCGAGCCGCCCGGGACCGTGCGCCAGTCGCAAACGACGCCGTCCATCTTCGGCTTGCTCGAGTAGCTCGACGGGAACGTCGCCCAACCAAGCTCGCCGGTGCTCGGCTCGTTCGTGTAGAAGTTCAGGTCGTCCGCGCTACCGCGGCGCAGCGCCGTCTTCATGTTGGTCTCGGCAGTCGTGCCGTAGCCCGCGGTGAAGTACGTGTCGTTCGCCGTGCGGATGATGCCCGCCAGGACGAACTGGAAACCGGTGTTCGAGCCGCCGGTCAGACCAGCGTAAGCCTCGTTCAGAACGGTGATCTGATTCGCAACCACCGCATCAGAAATGTTGCCGTAGCCGTTCGTCTTCGTGATGACGTGGAAGTAAACCGGAATCGTGATCACGGCGTTCGTCTGGATCTGACGGCCGCTCGCGCGAATCTCCGACATCACGCGCTCGGTGTATTCGTCGATCGCTTCGACTTCCACGTCGCTCGGCTGGTACGTCGCGCAAGCGCGAGTCTGCTGCTTCATACCGCCACGGGCTTCCACACGGTCACGAATGGAGTCCTGCGCAAATGCGCTGAGGGAAACAGCCAGGGAAAGGGCAACGATGAGGCTACGATGCATTCAATATTCTCCTGTCGAATTGCTGAATAGATGAACTGCGACTGTTTCCTCTAGAGCAGCGCAGGTGCCACGGGTCAATTTCACGTAAGTCATTGATTCCATTGAGAACACCCTTTTCAGAATGGGTCACTTTCTGAGC